>JAPKMO010000036.1 GCA_026645945.1 Anaerolineae bacterium | reverse complement strand
CAATAATCACTCAACTGCAAAACCATTTATCCCCCGTCGGGCGCTTCCTCGGTTGTGGGCGGTTCGATCACCGCTGGCGGTTCTTCGGTCGCGGGCGGCGGGTCGGTCGGCAGCGGCACGTTCGTCGGCGGCGGGTCGGTTGGCAGGGGCGTTTCGGTCAGCAGCGGCGTATTGGTCGGCAGCGGCGTATTGGTCGGCAGCGGCGTGGCAGTCGGCGGCACGCTGGTGGGGAACGGCGTCAGCGTCGGCGCGAGCGTAGCAGTCGGGATAAAAATCGCTGTCGGCGGAAAGAAAAAGGTAGCCGTCGGAAAAACCGGCGGCGGATTGAACTGAAGCGGCGTTGGCCGCAGGGGGCCAAGCTGCGTAGCCGTCAGCGGCAGCGCCAGGGTAGGAAACGGCGTGCTGCTGGCCGAGCGGTCGAGACCGATGGGTGTGTAGGTCGGCGTTGTCGTGCCGGCCTGCCGGGTTTCGCCCCGCCCCGCCGTGCCAAGCAGCACAAAACCGGCGCAGTAAAACGGCAGCGTGCCGAGGATGATAAAAAACAAGCCGATGCGTAAAAAGCGCCGCCGCCGTTCAATCGCCCTGAAGTCTTGATAGTCCATGTGATGTTAAAAACCTGCTCGTGCCAATCAACCGCCACACTATACCACAGCCCGCGCGTTCGCGTCAGCGCCGCTCCCCCCACGATCAGGCAACGGCCTACAGCACTACGGCGCAACCGTATCAAACGGGATAGGCGTCTCGGTGATCGGCTCGGCGGTGGGCGGCGGAGGCGGCGTGAAGGTCGGCAGCGGCGTGCTGGTCGGCAAAAAGGTCGGCGTCGGCGACAGCACGCGAGTCGGCAGAATCGGCGTGTCGCTCGGCGGAACGAATACCGTCGGCACTTCGACCGTGATCGGCAGCGGCGTGATGCTGGCTTCCCCCGGCGCGGTGGTCGGCGGGGGTGTGGTCGCCGTCGGTGCAACACCCGGCGTGGTCGGCAGCGGCGTGGGCTGCGTCTGGCCGCGCGGCTGCGCCGTCCCCCACAAGATGATACCGGCACAGTAAAACGGCAGGGTAATGAAAATGATCGCCCCCAGAATCAGGCGGATATTACGCCGCCGCCGCTCAACTTCGGCCCGGTATCGCTGCATTGTTTCGCCCCTTACAAAAATCTACCCACGCCGTTAATCATACCACATCAGGCCGGTTTATCACCCGGCACGGCGGGGACATTCCGGGCCAGTATCTCGCGGGCCTGTTCGATGCTGGCGGCAAAGGTGAAGGTGTGTTTACGCACAAACAGTGTGTACACCTTGCTGAACACGCTCCACAGCGACAGGAAAAACGCATTCGCCCCCACAAAAACGGTCATACCGGCGCGGGGATGCTGTTTTTCGCTCATCTTGCGGGCATTCGCTAGTGCCGCTGGGGGAACGCCCTTGCTCTCTCGCAGATCAATAATCACGCCCACGCGATTATTTACGCCGTCCAGCATCCGGTCGCCTTCGGCGAAAGCGGCGTAAGCCTCATCCCATGTCCAGTGGCCGACCATCTTCATACAGATGATCGTTTTTTGTTCGTTATCCCAAATGACATCTACCGGCATATCACTCCTCAGGAAACCTGTGCATCCGACACGTCCACAGCGCGCGGGTACAGCGGCGACAGGATGGCGCGCGCCTGCTCGACCGAATCGGCAAAAACCGAATTCTGCTTGCGGGCAAACAGCGCATATACCTTGCTGAATGTGTTCCACAGCGCCATAAACAGGTCATTCGCGCCGACGAACACGGTCAGCCCGGTGCGAGGGTGCCGCCGCGAAATCATATGCCGCGCGCTGGTGATGGCGTTGGGCGGCAGCTGCGCCCCCCGGCTGAAGTCAATGATAATCCCCACCTCATAGTCCACTTCTTCCAGCAGGTCATAACCGCGCTCCGCGCCCGCATAGGCTTCATCCCACGTCCACGTGCCGACCATTTCCATCCGCACAATCGTCTTTTCAGCGTTATCCCATTCCACTGTAACCGGCATAAACAACCCTTTCAACGACTATCGTCATAAGGTGCGGAGTTAAACGCGCCGGCGCTCATAGCGCCCGCGCCTGGTACAGTTCGCCATCGTCGAAGCCGCGCTTGCGGTAATACGCGCGCGTGCCGATGGCGGAAATCACCGCCAGCCGTTGGTAGCCCCGTTCGCGGGCGATCTCGGCGGCCCGTTCGATTAACTGCCGGCCCAGGCCGAGGTGCTGCGCCCGCCCCGGCACGGACTCCCCGATTTCGAGCGACTGGCCGTAGACATGCACTTCTCGAATAATGGCCGCGCCCGCCAGTTCCGCCGTGATGGGCGGTTCGGTCGGCAGCGACAGCCGCAGAAAACCGGCGATGTCACGCTCGTCGGTGATGAACTGCAAAAAAATCTCCTGGCCGCAGCTCGTATCGTAGGCCAGTTCGTCCAGATGCAGATCGGCGGACTCGACCTTGCGGAAGCGCACCTCGCGGGCGCGGATGTCCGGGCTGCGCTGGCCGTTTTTCGCCAGTTCGTTTTCCACCACCTGCCGGAAGTTGGTCATCTGGTTGCCGGCCACAATGTCGGTGGACGGAATATCGCGGACAACGCGCGTCAGGCGGCAGTATTCGGGCGTCAGCCGAAAACACGCCGCCAGCACATTCAGCAGTTCGTCGTGGCTGTAAGGCCGCCACGAGCTGTCTTCGTACCGCTGCATCAGTTCGGCGCTTTCGATCAGCGAGCAGGGGTAAACCTTCAGTTCGTCCGGTCGAAAGTCCGGGTCGTCGAACATCCGCCGGTAATCTTCTATATCGGCTTCCGGGGACGAGCCGTACAGGTTGGGCATCCAGTGGGCATGAATCTTAAAACCGGCCTGGCGCAGCAGTTTAACCGCCCGCCGCGTGGCAGCGACGGTGTGGCCGCGTTTGTTCAGCCGCAGCACCGCGTCGTTCAAACTCTGGAAGCCGATCTGCACTTTGGTGCAGCCCAGCCGCCGCACGCGCAGCACCTCGTCCACGCTGATATGATCGGGGCGCGTTTCGATCACCAGCCCCACGCAGCGGCAGGCCGCGCTTTCGTTCTCCCGGTGCGCGGCCTCCAGTTCAGCCCAGGTGGCATATTCGTCCACTGGGGAACGCGGGCGCTCCCCCCTGGCTATCGCCTCGGCCTGCTCGCGGGAGCGGCGCATTTCGTCGTGATAAACGGCCTGCACGACCTGATTGTAACGCTGTTCCAGGCGGCGGCCATCTATCAGAGCGGCGGTCTGGTTGTTGTCCGGGTGAAGCTGCGAGGCCGCCCGCAGCGCCGCTTCGACTTCCGCGCGGCGGTCAAAACCCTGGCCGAAATCGTGCAGCGCGTCGAAGATGCGCTTGACGAACCAGACCTGATAACTTTCGGGATAAAACGACCATGTGCCGCCCAGGATGATGACCTCGATTTTGTCGGTCGGGTGGCCGGTGTTGTGGTAGCTTAACAGCCGCGTGTAGGTTTGCAGGTACGGGTCGAAGCTGTTCTGTTCCGCGCGCTGCGCGCCCGGTTCGTCGGAAAGGTAGCTTTTGGGCATCCGCACGTCGTTGGGGCAGAAGATACACTCGCCGGGACACGGGAACGGCTTGGTCAGCACCGTGACGGGCGTGACGCCGGAACTGGTACGCACCGGCTTGCGGCGCAGCCGTTCGATCACGGCGGCATCAAAAGGTGGCAGTTCCGCCCCCGCAAACTGCCGGTAAGCCGTGATGAGTTCATCGCGGCTGTAGATGCCGTCCCGGCCTTTGGGGTTCTGCCGCAGCAGGCTGTCCAGTTGGTCGCGCCGCAGCGCCGGTTGAGCGATAACCACCCGCAGGATCGCCAGCAGCGGGTCGCGGTGCTGGTTCAGGTCAAGCGCGCTGGTGTGTCCCATAAAACTTACGGTAGAACCTCATCTATTTCAGCAAATCGGGGCATAACACGATGCCCCGATCTCATTATAGACGATTCCCGCCGCCGTGAGCAGCGGTTTTATCCCAGTTCGGCGCGCACGACAAGGCGCTGCGTGTAGCTCCAGCTTTGTTGATCCCACCCGGCGCAGGTGATGAGCGTCAGGAACTTGCCGTCCAGCGGCAGCGTGTATTCGATGGCGTCCGGTTCGACGTAATACACATCGCGCACGACATAGCGGTACTGCACGCCCTCGCCGTAAGCTACGATCAGATCGCCCGCTTGCAGCCGGCTGAGGTAGCGGAACGGCCCGAAGCCGCCGGGATGGGTGATATGCCCGGCCAGCACGGCGTTGCCGGTCGTGCCGGGGTAGGCCGTGCCTTCCAGGTGGGCGATTTCGTCGCCGAAGCCGGAAACATCCCAGGTATTGCTGCGGATGGGCGCTTCCACCAGGTCGGTATCTATGCCCAGCGCCGGGATGACGATGTGTTTGGCCGGTTTTTCCGCCGGGACGAAGCGGGCGTTCCAGCTTGCCAGGGTGATGGCCCGCCCGCCGGAGGTTGGCGGCTGGTGGAGCGCGTCCGGCACGTTCGGCATCACATGGCCGGCTTCCAACACCGGCACGGGTGTCGGCGCGTAGGCGTTAACGACCGGCGCGGCGGTCGGCCCCGCCGCCACAACCGGCGCTGGCAAGCCGCTCGCCAGCCAGGCCAGCCCGAACGCGCCCGCGCCCAGCAGCCCGGCGCAGGCGAAAATCATCAGCAGACCCAGCAGCGCCAGCGGCAGATCGCGCTGCATCAGCCGGTGAACCTGGCGGCGGAACAGCAGCAGGGCGAAAGCCGCCAGCGCCAGCGCGCCAAGCGCGAACACGCCGACACCCACCCCAAGCGCCAGCAGCAGCCGCTGAACCGGGAAAACACCCGTAACCGGCAGCGTCAGCGGGTATTCAGCGGGCAGCGCCCCTACCCCCACGCCGACTCCCGCGCCGAGGCCGGTCGCCAGGCCGCCGGACAGCGTATTATTCGCCAGCGGGTCAATCACCGGGTCAGGGGTCGGCGGCAGGTGGCCGCCCGCATCCGGCGGCGGCGGCACGCGCACCGTGTCGGTACTGCTCTGTTCCGTGCCTTCGTTGTAGGTCATCACCGCCCGGTTATTGATCGTCCCCGGCGACGGCGCGGCGCTGTTCACCCGCGTCTGCACCGTCATGGTCACGACTTCGCCGGCCAGCATCGTGCCGATGTTAAACGTAACCGTGTTCGTACCGGCGTCGAAAGTATACGTGCCGGCGCTGGTCGAGGCGCTGATGAAGTCCAGGTAGACCGGCAGCACGTCCGTCACCACCACGCCGGTGATGCGTGTGGTCGAATTGTTGGTGGCCGTGATGGTGAAGGTGACGATTTCGCCGACTGCCGCTTCCTCCGGCGTGCCGTTTTTCACCAGCGCCGGGTCGTACAGCACGATGCCAAAATTGCCCATGCTGCAAGCGCCGCCCGCCGTGATGTTCAGCGTGAGCGAGGGATGGTCAGGGCTGACATAAAACGGCGTGCCGTCCGGCAGGGTGGCCGGGTCGAGTTCCACCCGGTACGTCCCGCTCGGCAGGCCGCCCAGGTTATAACTGCCGTCTGGCGCGGTGGTCAGGGTCGC
Source organism: Anaerolineae bacterium (assembly GCA_026645945.1). GTDB lineage: Bacteria > Chloroflexota > Anaerolineae > Aggregatilineales > Phototrophicaceae > CFX2. Next base: position 30,517 of record JAPKMO010000036.1, on the reverse strand, counting down.
CACCAGCGCATCGGCGGCATTAAAGACGTACAGCGTCACCCCGCCCAGCCCCGGTTCATCGGCATCCTGGACGCCGTTCTGGTCGGTATCGTTGTAGATGATGCCGCCCATACAGGCCGCCGCTGCCGTCGTCAGGCTGGTGGCGCTGCAATCCGGGTTCGGCGGCGTGGAGCTGGTGGCGGTGATGGTCGCTGCGTCGGTCGTGCCGTTGCCCGTCCCGACCGGGACGAGCAGGGTATAACTGACCGGCAGCGAGTCGCCGGGGTTGAGCGTCACCGTCTGCCCGTCGCTGAAGCTCATACTCTGCACCCAGGCCGGGTCGCCGATGACAAAATCCAGCGTATAGGTATCGGTCTGCTGGCCGGTATTGGTCAGCACATGCGTATAAAGCGTGGACTGCCCCGGCTCCAGGGTGAACGCGCCGTTGGGCGCAAACTGGCATTCCAAACTGCTGTTGAGCGTCAGCGTATCGTCGTCGGACTCCGGCGGACGCCCGTCGCGGGTGACGGTGGCGACATTGGTGATGGGGGCATCCAGCACGACCGCCGCCGAGTCCAGCGGGATATGGTTGTTAATCACATCCTCCTGGCCGGTGTTGATGCTGAAGCTCAGGAAATAGCGGTGCGTGGCCGGGTCTACCGGCGGCGTGGGCGGCAGGGGCGAGGCCACTACCGCGCCCCCGGCAGCATACGGGCCGGCCTGCGGCGGCACAACAGCCGATGGGTAAACGGCCTGCGGCGGCGCGCTGGCGGGGTTCACCTCCAGGAAAAAGCAGCGCGACGAGCCATCGTCGGGGATGCCGCGCGCCGTTGGGTCGCCGGCGGCGGTGATGCGGATGTCGTAGCGATAGCCGCCGTCGGCGGACGTTTGCGGGTTTGGCTGCACAGTGTCGGCGGGCTGGTCAACGGCGGTATTCAGCGCGCAGTCGCCGTCCATGTCGGCGTACAGCGTGCTTTCCATGCCGATGATGACGCTGCCATCGCTGACCAGATAATAAATGCCGCTGGGGTCGAACGGGTCGAACACGTTCGGGATGCCGTCACCGTCGCGGTCGCCGGGGCCTTCCACGCCGTCGGGGGTGCCGTCGCCGTCGCTGTCCAAAGCGTAAGCAAACCAGACGCCGCCCGGCAAAGCTGCCGCTGCTGCGCTGTTGAGCGTACTATCCACGTGATAGGGAATCGCCTGGGCGGGGGTTTGCCCCGGTTTGCCACCCAGCGCCAGCACGTCCCGGTAGCCCGCCGGTACAGCCTCCAGCACCAGCCAGTAGTCCCCGGCGTCCAGGTCTTCGAGCAGGAAATAACCGGCATCGTCGGTGACGGCGCGGGCGATTTCTCGGTCGAGGGCGGGGTTATACAGGCGGTCGCCGTCATCGTAGAAGGCGATCACCACTACGCCGGGCAGACCAGCCTCGCGCGCGCCTTCACTCAGGCTGGCGTCGGCGTCGTCGTACACGCGCCCGGCGATAACCCCGCCGGTCGGCGCAGCGGTGGGCGTCTGTTCCGGTTCATCGGTCGCTTCCGCCGTCGCCTCCGGGGTTTCTTCAACGATGTCCGGCGTGGCTTCCGGCGTTTCTTCGATGGCTGTCGGCGTTTCGGTGACTTCCGGCGTATCTTCCGGCGGCTCGGTGGCTTCCGGCGTATCTTCCGGCGGCTCGGTGGCTTCCGGCGTCGGCTCCGGCGTGACGATTTCTGTCGGGTCAGGCGTGACCTCCGGCGTAGAGGGTATCGCGGCGGGCAGGTCAGGCGTGGCTTCCGGCGTCGGCAGTTCGGTGCTGATCGGTTCGGCAGCAGGCGCGGGGTCGGTGGCTTCCGGCGTGGCTTCCTGCGAAAGCACCTGCCCGCCAACCAATGCCAGCGCCATCAGCAGCACCAGCAGCCAGCGGCTTATCGCGCGCAGGCGTTTGCGCCGGTCGCCGCGCAGCGCCAGCAGCCCCAACAGGCCAAAGCCCGACCACAGGCCGGGGTCGGTGACGGTGGTTTCAAAGTACAGCACGAGGCTCTGGCCGGAAGGCAGCGGGTCAACCGTGACGCTGATAGTGTTGGTATCCGGCTGCGGCGGTTGGGCCGCCACAAGCGCCTGCGCGTCGGCGGCGGTGGCCGGGCAGACCCCGCCCGTGACGACCGAACGGATGCTGTTTGGCACCAGCGCCAGCCGCACCGTATCAATGTCGTCGCTGAGTGTCACATTCGGCGCGGGCAGTTGATCGGGGTTGGTAACGCAGATCACCCAGCCGATCACGTCGCCGGGGACGAGCGGCGCGCCGTTCAGGTCGAAGCCTTCTTTGTTAATGGTCAGCGCCGCCGGCGCGCGGTACGGGAAGTGCGCCTCGGCGACCGGCTGGCCGCCCGGCACGTCCACTACCAGCCCGACCACCGTATCCAGCGCGCCGGGCGTGAGGGCGATATTCGGGTCAATGCCGGTGATGTCGCTGTCCGCGCCATCCACGATCACGGTGTAAATGCCGTCCGGCAGGTTCGGGAACTGGTAAAAACCGGTCGCATCGGTGGTCGTGGTAGCGACCAGATTGCCCGCGTCATCGTACAGCCACACCGTCACGTTGGCGATGCCGTCGTCCGTCCCGGCGGGCGGGTTGGCGTTGCTGCCGTTCCCGTCGAAGTCCTGGTAGACGAAACCCTGAATTAAGCCGGCGTAACGTTCGCCGAAGTCGTTATTGGTGCTGATTTCGCCTTCGGCCAGGCTGACCGCAATCTGATTGTAGTCATCCGGCACGCCTGCCGTACCGGGCGGCGTATCGGCGTCGGCGGTGCTTTCCCAGTTCAAAATCGGCCCATCCTGGAGTTCGATTACGGTGTAGCTGCCGGGCGGCAGATCGGTGAACAGGTAGCTGCCCGGCGGGTAGGTCACGCCGGCGTAAGTGATCGGCGCGGCGCTGGTGGTCGTGGTGGCAATCAGATTGCCGGCATCGTCATAAAGCTGGATGGTTACGCCAGGGATGGTGGCTTCGCCGCTGTCCAGCACGCCGTCGGCGTCCGCGTCGTGCCACACCAACCCCTGAATGGCCGCCGAAGCCGCCAGCGTCACGGCTGCGTCGTCAGTGGGGTCGGTGTCGTTCGCCACGTGGTCGGTATTATCTTCAGGAATCGGGTTTCCGAGCGTATCATCCCCGCTGGCTTCGGCGAAGTTGGTGTACGAGCCGCTGACCGGAACCGGCGCTGCCGCCTGATACACCAGCGCCAGCGAACTGAGGCCATTCAACACCGGGTCGGGGTTGACCAGCGCGTTTAAGTCCCAGGTGAGCGCCTGCCCAACCTGCGCCGGGCTGCCCAGCGGCGCGCCGTCCAGCAGGCTCGAACCGGCGACATATGTCCAGCCGGGGGGCATCAGGTCTTGCACGACGAGATTCTGCGCCAGCCCGGTGCCGACGTTGCGGACAGTGACGGTGAAGGTGACGACCTGCCCCGGCTCGACGCGGCCATTGGCGTCGTCGTGCGTTTTGTCCACTTCCAGCGCCGGGACAGCCAGCAGCACGTCGTTGTCGCTGGTATCATCTTCGACCAGATCAATGATCGTTGTGCCGCCGTCCGGCGACAGGACACCAACGACGAAGTTCCACAATACGTCGCCGTCATCGTTGGCGGCGATGTCCTCCACCACCGCCGTAAAACGAATTTCGACGGTTTCGATATTGTTGGGCGGCGCGCCTGCCGGGTCGAACAGCAGCGGCGCGATGAAGTCCCAGGTGATGACCTGCTCGCCGTCGGCATTGGTCGTCACCGCCTGGGTGACAACAGCGGACAGGTCGCTGCCGCCGCGCGTGATGCTCACCAGGGCGTCAAAACGCAGGTCAATCCCGCCGTTACCATTATCGCCTTCCAGCGTATCGGTCACGGTCAGGTCGGTAGTCACGCCGATGGGCAGTTGAACCGCCAGCAGGTATTCGATGGTCTGGCCGATAGTGGCAACCGCCGGATTCGGGCTGACGACGCTCTTAGCGATGCTGGGCGCAAGCGTGCCGATGGTGGTGGACGAATCATCAATCACGTCCACTTCGCCCGGCACGTCGCCGTCGGCGCTGGAGCCGTTCCCGGTGACGATATTGGTCAGCGCCAAACCCGCCGGGATGTCCACGTTTACGGTGACGCTGTAGGTGCAGATGAGCGCCTGCCCCGGCAGCAAATCCCATGTATTGCTGTTTTCATCCGCGCCGCCGGCGATGGTGAACGGGTCGGCATCATCCACATCCGGGGTGACGACCGCACCCACCAGGTTGCAGGCCGCGCTGCCCGCGTTAAAGCTCACCTCGTCGGGCGGGTTTTCCAGCAGGAACACATCATACAGCATGGCGGTCGGGTGGGTGTTGGTCAGCACCACCCGGTAGGTGATGACCCCGCCGCCCTCGACGGTATCGCCGGGGTCAAACGGTTCGGGCGGGCGCGGCTCGGACGGGCCATCCGGGTCAATTTCGATGATGGCTTTTTCGGTGGTCTGGGTCGGCACTTCGACCGTGATGGTCGTGTCGTCCGGGCCGATGGGCGCGTCGTCCACGCCGTCGCCGGTGTCGTAGGTGGCGCGGGCGCTGTTGGTCAGCGGCTGGCCGTCCAGCGCCGCGCCGGTCACGCGGGCGGTGTAACGCAGCGTGATGACCACGTAATCCAGCGTGCCGGTATTGTCGGCGCTCGGCACGGTCACATCCCCGAACGTCCAGGTCACAGCGCCGGTCACGCCGTTGGCGGGCTGAGTCAGGGGCGGCAGCGGCGTCACGCCGCCGATCAGAATGCTGGTGGTGGCCTCAAACGCCAGCCCGGCGGGCAGTATGTCGGTCACGCGCAGGTCGCGGACTGTGCCTTCTGGGATGGTAAGCGTCACCACATACGGCACGATCTCGCCGGGGGCGTAAACTGTGTCGGCGCTGTCCAGGGCTTTGTCAAGCTGCGGGTCGGGCGTGACCGTCTGCGCGTCGTCGCTGTCGGTCAGGACGGCTTCACCGGCGGCAATGCCGTTGGCGGTGCTGCCGAAGGCGTTCACGGCATTCAGCAGCGTGCTGGTGGCCGGAACGTCAGCGTCCACCACAGCCGTATAGGTGCAGGTCAGCACCGCGCCGGGCGGCAAATCCCACTCATTCAGGTTTTCGTCCAGGTTTTCGGCGGCGGTGAAGGGGTCTGCGCCGTCCACGTTCGGGTTCACTTGCACGTCGGTGTTCGGCCCGCCGTTGATGTTACACGCCAGGCTGCTCACGATCACCGTCACGTAGTCGTTCGGATTATCGGTGAAGGATACGTCATACAGTGTGGCATTTGCGCTGCCGTTAGTGATGACGACGGTATAGGTCAGCCGGTCGCCCGCGTCGGTCTGGAGCGGCGTTACCGTCTTGACCACATCCAGCGCCGGCCATGCCACTGTGACGGTCGCATCATCCGGCGGAATCGGCGTATCGGTGCTGCCGGGTGGGTCGAAGTTACCGCCTGCCGTGTTAACCGCCGGGCCGGCGGGCGCGGCGTCGGTCACGCGCAGCAGAAAACGAATGGTGATGGTTTCGTAACTGGCGGTCGGGCCGGTGATTGTGCCTGGAACGGTCACATTACCGAAGGCCCAGGTCACGCTGGCGGGCAGTTCCGTCACCGCCGGCGTCAGCGCCGCCGCCCAACTGGTCGTTACCGTCGTGCTGCCGGTGACGAACACGAAACCTGCCGGCAGCGTATCGGTGATGTTCAGGTCGGTGATCTGGCCTTCCGGCACGGTCACGGTGATGACATACGGCACGAATTCGCCGGGCTGGTACGTGCCGTCGGCCTGATACTGCGCCGCCGCCACATCCACGTCTTTAACCAGCGCCGGCGCGGGGACGCTGAGGGTAGTCGTCACCTGCGGCGTGGTGGTGGTCACTTCCTGCGGCTGGTCGCCGTCCGCCGTGTCGGCGGTCATAGTCACGCGGTTGACGATGGCCGGGTCGCCCGCCCGAACATCGGCGTTAATCGTCACCTGATAGGTGCAGATAATCTGGTCGCCGCCGTTGAGGAACCAGGGATTGCTGTTTTCTGCCGCCCCGCCGGAAACGCGGAACGTATCCCATGCGGCGGATTCTGGCGCGTCGGCCACGCCGTCAAAAGGCGCCAGGTCGAACTCAATCGGCGTCAGCGGCGTCAGCGGCCCGCCGGCGGGCGCGGGGTCGTAGTTACATTCCATGCTGCCCGGCACGTAGTCGGTATCGTCGTCCAGGTTTTCGGTGAAAAACACGTCGTAGGCGATGCCGCCGGTCGCGCCGCGCGTGTTCCTGAGCGTGACGGTGTAGGTCACCACGTCGCCGGCGTCCACCAGGTTATCGGCATCATTTTCAGTTTTAGTCACTTGCAGCGCCGGGGTTTCGATGCCTACCGTTTCCGTGTCGGTCACAGGCGGCGGGTCGTCGGCATCAATCAGACCGTCGTTGTTGGCGTCGTGGCGCGCGGCGGCAGTGTTGGTGTAGGTCGCGCCGTTGGCTGCCGTGCTGCGTACCCGCATCAGGTAGCTGAGGGTAATGGTATAGCCGGTCGTGGGCGGGTTGGCGGTTGCGGGCGTGCCGGGATATACGATGTCGTTCAGCACCCAGGTGACGGTATTGCCGGCCACCGTCGGCCCGGCCTGGATGGAAACGCCCGCCGGCACGCTGCTGATCGTCGTGCTGCCGGCTTCAAATTGCAGGTTAGCGTTAAACGTGTCGGTGATGGTCAGATCGTTGACCGTACCTTCCGGCAGCACAATCGTGATCTGGTAGGGGATAAGCTGCCCCGGCTGATACTGGTTATCGGTCTGGTAATTCGGGTCGCTGATCGGGCCGACCACTTTATCCAGCGTCAGATTCGGCACGTTGACAACCGCCTGGTCGGCATCGTCCGCGCCGTCGTCGTCATCGTTGGCCGGGTCGCCGTCGCCGTCCGAGTCCACCAGCGGGTCGCGGTCGCGGTCGTCGTAAATACGCTCGTTCGGGTCGGTCGGGCCGGCGGCGACCGTGCTGTCCAGGCTCGACCAGTCGGCGTCGGCGGTGTTCAGCAGCGCCGCACCGGGCGGCACGGTCTGTAACACCAATGCCTGATAGGCGCAAACCAGCACATCCACGCCGCCGGGGCGCAAATCCCAGGCGTTCAGGTTCGGGTCGGCATCGTTGGTCACGCTGATGGGGTCTGTCCCGGTGACAATCGCCACCGTCGGCCCGCCATTCAGCGTGCAGACCATCGAACCGGCCACGTACTGCACGTGCGGGTCGAGGTCATCTTCCCAGGTCACGTCGTAAGCCGTCGGCTGGTCGGGGTCGCTGGCGGCAGGCACTGCCGTGTTGGTGATCGTCACCGTGTAGGTCAGCGTGTCGCCGGCATCGGCGGTCAGCGGCGCGACGGTTTTCACGAGTTGAATATCCGGCTCGATAATCTGCACTTCTTCATCGTCCAGCGGGCCGGGGTCAAGCACCGTGCGCGGGTTGCCGTAGCCATCCACATAGCTGGCCGAAACGGTGTTATCCAGCACCAGGCCGTTTACATTCAGCGGCACGTCGGCCACGACCGCCCGGAAGGTGATGACCACCGCCGAATTGCCGCCCGGCGTGCCGTCATTGATAATGCAGGGCGGCGTGCCACCCATAGCGAGACAGGCCGGGTCGCTTAATGCCCAGTCCACGCTGAACGCGCCGATACCGTCATTCGTGCCGTTGAGCGTCTGCGTCACCGTCAGGTTAACCGGCGGCGTGGAATTGGTGATGAAGGTGAACGGAATCGGGTCGGTGGTGTACAGAATCAGGCCGGGGTCGAAGGTATCCCGCACGACCAGATTGCGCGTTTCGCCGATGGGCAGCGGTACGGTGATCTGGTACTGCACCACATCGCCGATGCGCACCGGCGCGATGCTGGGCGAGCCGGTCGGCCCAGGGCTGAGGCGTGTTTTGCCCATTGTCGGCACTTCCACCGGGACGGTTTCTTCGTCATCATCGGCGTCCCCGTCGTCGGGTGTATCGTCAAACACACGCTCCGGCGGATCGCCCGCTCCGGGCGTGCCGTCAATCGTACTCCAGTCGGCGTCGGTGAAGTTAGTCAGGTCTGTACCGGCAGGCACGACGGGTTCAACCGTCACGCTGTAATCGCAGGTGATGGTCTGGCCGGGCGCGATGTCCCACTGTCCCGCCGGGGTGGTGTCCATTTGCAGTTCCAGGCTGTAGGGCGGGGCCAGCGGCGCGGTGGCGACCACGCCGCCGTTCACCACCGGGGCGCTGGAAACGCAGACCATATCGGCGTTGAAGGTCACAAACAGCGGAAGCTGGTCAATCAGCGAAACATCCATCGCAGTCGTTTCGCCGCTGCTGGTATACACCGTCCGGTAGTAGATGGTATCGCCGCCCTGGACGCTCACGCCGTCGCAGGCTGCCGCGCTGCTGCACAGGTCGGCCCCGCCGCGCACGATTCGCACGGCTTCCTTATCGGTCGTGATGAGCGGCTGGTTGATGTCTATCTCGTCGGATTCGTCCGGGGTGGTGAATTCCAGCGCGGTCGGCGTATCGTCGTTAAAGTAGCGCACGACAAAGCTGTTTTCGGCCACGTCACCGCCGGCGGGCGGGAAGTAAACCGGCGTCAGACCATCGTCATCCAGCCCGGTGACGACCATCGTGAAGGTGATGGTGAAGGCGTAGTCCGTGTCTGAGGCGCTGTTGTTGATTTCCTCCAGGAAAAACCGCACCTGGCTGCCGGGGTCAGGGCTGCCGGGCAGCCAGCGCCACCAGTTCGGCGCGGTAGGGCTGTCCACCGTATCCGGCGTCACCAGCGCGCCGGGCTGCGTCAGAACCGGGTCGGCGCAGCCGGTGATGGCGCTGGCGGTGTCGCAGAAAACCACGCCTTCATGAAGAATCGTATCAATGATTTCGACGTAACCGGCTGCCGGGTCGGCAAACAGATGCGTGCGCGCCGGAATGGTCACGTCCAGCGTCACCTGGTACACCTCGCCGATGGTGGCGTAATCGCCGGTCGTCACCTGCGGCGGCACATGAACCGGCTGGATATGCCCCTTATCCGTGCCGACGCCCACGATATGCACCGTCGAATCGTCCGTGCCGTTGGGATTGGATGGATCGGTGTAGTCCTTAAAATCGGGATAATCCGGCGGCGTGCCTTCGTCGCTGTGCGGCGTGTCGCTGCCGTCAAAAACGGTCGGGTCGGGGTCGAGATAGCCGATGCAGCGGCGGTCGGGCTGGCCGTCCAGGTTCAGGTCAAGCGGGTCGGGCTGCGTGCAGTATTCGATGCTGGCGACGTTGGTCAGCGTTTCGTCCGGCGTGGCATCCGGGGCGAGTTCGGCGTTAAAGGTGAAGTTATAGGACGCGCCGCCGGGGAAAGGCCGCGCGGCGTCATGGCCGCCGCCGCCGTCGTCCGGCTGGATGGTCACAAAACCGCCTGTCCCGGCCTGTGCGCCGGCGTCCACCGTACAGCGGAACGCGCCCGGCGCGGTGGTGGCGAAGCCGGTGCAGACCCCGCCGCCGGGGATGCGAACTCCGGCGGGGATGGCGTCTTTAATCGTCCAGTCATAGGCCGTGCCGGTGCCGGTGTTCTGGAAGTTGATGGTGTACGCGAACGTCCCCGACAGCACATCCAGCGGGTCGGGCGCGTTGTTGGTTTTGGTGGCGACCAGCAGCGGCACGATGTACGTCGTGTCCAGGTTGTCGCGCAGGCTGTAGGTCGTGCCGAAGCTGTTCGTGCCGCTCAGGTTGCCGAAGTTCGCCACCCGGTAGCCGTCGAACAGCGCCGGGTCGTCCACGACCACCGCATCGAAAACCACCTGCCACAAAATCTGCGTGCCGGAGTCGGAGTTGTCCACCCGGCACAGTTTCCAGACCAAATCCTGCAAGCCGCCGAGGAACTGTTCGGCGCTGTAAAACGGGTCGGCAGAACCGGGGTAGCGCCCTGGCCCAGGACAGTCGTCAATGTAAAAGCCGTTGATGGCCTGCGCCTGTTCGGCGCCGTAGGTACTGCCGGCGTACCCCACGCCCGGCGCGGTCTGCGGCGTGCCGGGGTAATCCTGGCTGCCGGTAAAATCGGCAGTGTTTGGCACATAACGCTGGCCGCGCGGCAAGAAATCATCCACGATCACATTTCGCATGTCCAGGTCTTCATCGAAGGTGATCTCGACTCGGTAGGTGAGCCGCTGGCCGATTTCGACCTGCACCGGGCCGTTCACGTAAGTGCCGGTGGCCGGGTCGTATATCTGTTTATCCAGGAACGGCGCGGTCAGTTCGACGCTGGCGCTGGCATGGGTGTCGTCCGTCCCGGTGCGGCCAACCGTGATGCGATCGTTCCAGGTTCCGTTGGCGGTGGCATTGTTGGGGCGCACGTCCAGGCCGGAAACCGGCTGCGTCGGGTCGGAGGCGTAATAATCCCGCACCTGCGCGTTATAACTCAGCGTCCAGGTCGCGCCCGCCTGTACGGCTGCCGAGTCGGTAACGTACCAGGTGATGACCAGGTTAAAGTTGGCGTCCTGTACCACGCTGACCGGATTCAGCGGCGCGCCGTTAAACGTGGGCGCGACGACGGCCAGGCAGTCGCCGTAAAAACCGCTTGGCCCGAAGCCGGGGCCGCAGTAGTCCAGGCCGTCGGCCAGGATGTCGGTGATGACATAGGGCGTGCCGGCGCTGGCCGTAAAATCGTAATATTCCGAAATCCAGCCGTTGATGGTATAGGTGATCGGCGAGTCCTGCTGCACGCCGGACGTGCTGGCGCTTTTAGCAATCGAGTGATAGCCGCTGGTGACGACGCCAGGCGCGTCGTCCAACGGCGTGGAGGTCGTGCCGTCGGCGCTGGGGATGAGGTCAGGGCCGGGCGGGTCGTAAAAACCGGTCGCCTCATAGGTGTTTTCGTGGGTTACGTCGGTGGGGATGATCGCCCCATCAAACGGCCCGCCGCCCAGCAGCGGCCCGGCGGCGGTGCGGTAGCGGTAGGGAATGGCCGTCTCGTAGCCGAAGATACACACTTCCCCCGGCGCGAGGGGGTTCATGTTCCATGTCAGCGTGATGCTGCCGTCGCCGTTTAAAACGCGCGCCGGTGTGGGGCTGGCCGGCGCCCCCGCGCCGGTGCAGGTCACGATGTCGTTGCCCAGGTAGGCCACTCCCGGCGGGATGACATCCACCACCTGTATGCCGGTGCTGGGGTTAAGCGGGTTGTTGGTCAGCGACAGGGTATAGTTATACGGCCAGTTGACGCCCGTACCGCCCGCGCCTTCCACATAAGCGCCCGCGCCGTTCACCTGGACTTCGCCGGTGTTGGGGTTAGGCATTTTTTCCAGGTCGAAAGCCTGCGGCTGCGCCGAAATGACAGCAAAAGCGTCCGGCCCGCCGGCGGGGAAGTACATCCACGTTCCGCTTTCGTCCGGCAGCGTATTGGCTTCCCAACGATACTGAATGTCGAACGGCTGTCCCAGGTCTATTGAGGCGTCCAGCGTGGCGGTGCAGCCGATGTCTATCACCTCGTTAACTTCGAGATTTTTGATGTTATCAAAAATGATGGTTGTCTCGCCCACGCCGGGGCCGGGAGAAACCGAACTGGGCGGCAGGCCGCAGTTGTTCAGCGTCATCCCGGCGGGCAGCACAATCACGCCTGTAACATTGTATAAACGGTCGTTAAAATACGTTCCCGGCGGGGGATTGGGAATATTGGTCACGCTGATGTTAAAGCCAATCGTGCCGCCCACCAGCGGTTCGCTGGAGATGCCGCCGGAACCGGCTAATTCACCGACCGCCAGCACCGCCGTCTGAATGCTGAAGATCACCAGCATAACCAGCACAACGCTGATGAGCGCCTTGAAACGAGGCCAGCTGCTTTTATAATTGTATAAAGACATGGTTATTTCCTGAAGTTGAGAATCCCCGGCGACATAACTAAATTGTAACCCTTACTAACTCTTACAAAGGCTTAAGAAACGAATTTTTGAGAAATAATTCACAACAAGGCATCATAAAATTGTCTAAAAACAAATTCAACACCTGATGACATGTCATCTATTTATGGTTCGTGGATTTAAATGATGGACGAGGCCACCATTCGCCGCCTGAACCAGATCACCCAGGACTTTTACCGCATCACGGCGGAGGACTTCGACCAGACGCGCGGCACGCCCTGGCCGGGTTGGGAGCGGCTGCTGCCGCACTTCAAAACGCCGCTGTCGGCGCTGGATGTGGGCTGCGGCAACGGGCGCTTCGGCCTGTTTCTCTATGAGCGGCTTGTCGCCCCCTCATCCCTCAGCACTCCCCCCTTATCCCTTCTCTATCACGGCCTGGACTCGTCCCCCGCCCTGCTGGAGCGGGCGCAGGCGGTGCTGGCGAACCGCCCCGGCCTGACGACCCGGCTGGAAACCCGCGACATCCTGGAAAACCCGCCGGATGAGGGTGAATATGACCTGGTGGTTTTATTCGGCGTGCTGCACCACGTACCGGGGCGGCAAACGCGCCTCGACCTGATGCGGCGGCTGGCGGAGCGGGTCAAACCGGGCGGGCTGCTGGCCTTCGCCTGCTGGCGTTTTTACGAATACGAACGTTTTCGGGCGCGTTTTGCCCCCTGGACGGAGGGGCTTGCAGTCGAAACGCACGATTACCTGCTGGACTGGCGGCGCGGGCAGCCGGCACTGCGCTACTGCCACTACGTAGACGACGCCGAACATGCCGCGCTGGTGGCGGCTTCCGGCCTGCGTCAAATCCTCACTTACCGCGCCGACGGTGGGGACGGCGCGGCTAACCGCTACAGCCTGCTGCAAAGGTGAAAGCTATTTCCGCCTTTGGATGGATGCTGATTTCGATCTTTTACCCGATGTGCCGGAAGCCGTTTGGCGCGAGAATAAGCATGTTCTCAAACGGGCATCACTCATCCGAGTTGAAAGGGTACAAACGATGTCCACACGGTCAATTTTATCGGTTCTGGCGCTGGTTGCAGTCGTTGCCGGCTTCCTGTTCGCGGCCCCGGCACAGCCGGTCAGCGCGGCAAACTGCGCGTCGTATCATTATGTTCAGTATGGGGAAAACCTGTTCCGTATCTCGCTGCGCTACGGCACGAGCGTCGCGGAACTTCAGCGGCTCAACGGCATGGGCAGCAGCACCCGCATTTACGCCGGGACGAGCCTGTGTGTCGCATCGTCGCCCGTCATTGACCCCGGTAACGGCGCGGGCAGAAGTTACGTCGTCCAGTGGGGCGATACGCTGGCGCGCATCGCGCGGGCTTTCGGGGTAGATATGTACGTGCTGGCGCGGGTGAACGGCATCTACAACGTCAACCACATTTACGCCGGCCAGGTGCTTTCCATCCCGGATTTCACCATCCAGTAGGCCGTGCAGCGCCGCAGACGAGCAGCCGGGGAAAATCTCCGGCTGTTTTGATTCCAGCCACCTGCCAAAAAATAAGCGAACATTTAATTCCTGGTAAGGTGCGTTTTATCCACCCGATCTACAGTGCAGAACAATGCATCGTTGATAACAAGGATGATGAAAATGGCTGTCTGCATCCAGGAGCGGCAGAATAATGATGTAATTGCCTCCGGCGACGAGGAGGCCGTGATTGAATTTGAGGGCGGCTGCTACTTCGCGCCGGAAGATGTCAACATGGCCTATCTGCGCCTCTCCGACCGCACCTACACCTGCCCCTACAAGGGCGTCTGTCACTGGATTGACCTGGAGCTGCCTTCGGGGCTGCGGGCGCAGAACGTCGGCTGGGTTTACCGCCAGCCCAAACCCGGCTACGAATTTTTGAAAGACCGCATCGGCTTTTACGCGCGCAATACGTCCAGTACGCGGGTCAGCCGCGTTTGAGATCGTCCAGATCATCCAGCCGCCACAGCCGGATCATTTTATCCGCGCCGCCCGCCGCAGTTCGTCGAATCCGCCCAGGATTTCAGCTTCCGACCGGCCGTACAGGTCATCGGCCTGCGCGGCATCGGCCAGATTCCAGCAGTGCGCCAGGCTGACCTGCCCGCCCCCCGGCGCGCAGATAATGGGACGGCGGCAGTTTGTAAACATCCCTGATGATGGTCTTTGGCGCAAGGACGTAACCCAACGTCAGGTAATCCTGCACCGCCTCCGGGTCGGTTTCGCGTTTAACCACCGGGTGCGCCAGCAGCGGCTTGAGTTCCGAAGCAAACCGCAGTCCCGCACTGTCGTGGTGGTACAGCAGCGGTTTGATGCCCAGATGGTCGCGGGCGAGGATAATCTCCTGCTGCGCCGCGTCCCAGATGGCAAAGGCGAAAATGCCGTTCAAACGAGGGAAGCTGTCCACGCCCCAGGCTGCATAAGCCACCAGGATGACCTCGGTATCGAAACTGGTCGTAAACACATATCCCAGGGCGGACAGTTTCGGCGCGCAGTTCGCGGTAATTATAAATCTCGCCGTTGAAAGTGATGGTATAACAACTACCGGCGTAAGCCATCGGCTGGCAGCCGCCGGCCAGGTCAATGATCGCCAGCCGCCAGTGAGCCAGTGCGGCGCCGTCCGCCCGGTAAATGCCGTCACCGTCCGACCCGCGATGTTTCATGATCTGGGAGGCGGCGCGCACCCAGCTTTCTTCCGGGATGAGCGCTTCACATACGATTTCGCCGGCGATTCCACACATCGTTTATTCTCGCTGCTTTTTTCTCCACTATACAGCCGCATGAAATATTGACGGCAGCCCGACCACAAATGTCACATTCAACATAATCTCCATGCCCATTGTACGGTAAAGGCGCGCCCGCGCCCTTTCAGATTCTCAGTATTACAAAAACTGATGATAAATTGCCTACTTGGATAGCTTGCGCTTATAGAAAAAGTGATGTAGATTGTTCTTAGACTTAGCGTGCAAAAAAGATATTATTGTAATTTGTACAAATTACCCGGTATAACAGCGCATTCTCAACCATCTTCCCCCAACTTTCCGCCATGTGGAATTGCGCCTGGATGAAAACAGCGCGGGATGAAAAAAACCGACTCAGCCAGGCAGTTAACCCCCGATGCGCTTTACAACCTGAGCATTGACCAGGTTGATGAACGGCTGCGCGCCTGGGCATCCGGCATTCTTAAACAGGTCGAAATTTCTTCCGGCCCGCCGGACGGCTCGCGGGGGGTTCATCTTTACCTCTACCAGTTGTCCCCTGTGCCGGCCCTGCGCGGCGCGGCACGCTCTCCCTTACAGCTCCGGCTTTGTTATCTCGTCACCGCTCACTCGGATAATCAGGCACAGGCGCACCGCTGGTTGAGCGACCTGGTTTTCGGCGCGATGGCGAATCCGGATATTGAAGTGCTGCTGGAGCCGCTGCCGCTGGAAACCTGGACGGCCTTCGGCGTGATTCCGCAGCCGGCGTTTTTGTTATGCCTGCCGCTGCGCCAGGACGACGCGCGGCCCGAAGCGCCGCCGGTGCGCCACCCGCTGGTCATCAAAGACGCGCCGCTCCTCCTGCTTTACGGCCAGGTCGTCGGACCGGGCGATACGCCCCTGCCGGATTTGCGCGTCGAGATGCCGAGCGCCGGGCTGACCGCCTATACCGATGCTGATGGCCGCTTTCAGTTCGCTTACGTACCCGCCAACGGCGAAGCCGCTCAACTGCGGGTTACGGGAAAAGGGCGCGCGCTGGATGTAACGCTTGACCGCGCCGCCGTGACGTCTGCTTCGAAGCCGTTTGTCATCCGCTTCCTTTCGGTCGAGTAATGAAGGAGAGACTGTATGCTGAATCAACCGCGCGCGCCGGGCGTTTACATTATCGAGAAACAAACCGGCGCCAGACCTATTGAAGCAGTCGGCACCAGCACGGCGGCTTTCGTTGGCATCGCGCCCAAAGCCGATGCGTTCGTCAATATCCCCACGCCGGTCAACAACTGGACGGAGTTTTTAAACCTGTTCGTGCCGCCGCAGGAACCCGCCGGGAACGGCGGCGCGCAGGCGGCGAACGACACGGCAGAATGGCATCTGGCGCACGCCGTTTACGGCTTTTTCCTCAACGGCGGCACGCGCTGTTACGTGGTCAACACCGGCAAAAAAGGCTCGGTTCAGGACGCGCTGACCGCCTTGGAGCGCGTGGACGAGGTGGCGATTGTGGCCGCGCCGGGACAGGCCGACCCGATCATTTACGAAGCGGTGCTGAAACACTGCGAAGACCTGGGGGACCGGGTGGGTATCCTGGACGCGCCGAAGGAAATCGCGCCGACGCAGATTGATAAGCTGAAGGAAGCGGCGGTCGTCGGGGCCGATGGTAAGGTAGAAAAAGACAGCGGCCTGCGTCCCCGCCAGTCTGACGGCGGTTATGGCACGTTTTATTTCCCCTGGATACTGGTCGCCAACCCGTTCGACCCGCGCCAGGTTATCACCGTCGCGCCGTCGGGCTTTATGGCCGGCATCTGGGCGCGCACGGATGCCACGCGCGGCGTGCATAAAGCCCCGGCCAACGAACCCATCCGGGGCGCGCTCAACGTGACCTACCGCGTCACCGACGGCGAGCAGGCCGCCCTCAACCCGCGCGGCGTAAACATCATCCGCTTTTTCCCGACCGAAGGCATCCGCGTCTGGGGCGCGCGCACGCTGGCCGCTTCATCCGGCGAATACCGCTACCTGAACGTGCGCCGCCTGGTAAACATGATAAAAGAGTCCATCGAAGAAAGTATGCGCTGGGTGGTTTTTGAACCCAACGATATGACGCTGTGGAAGTCCATCCAGCGCGACGTAGGCGCATTTTTGCTGCTGCTGTGGCGCGATGGCGCGCTGATGGGCGCCGCGCCGGAACAGGCTTTCTTCGTCAAGTGCGACGCCGAAACCAATACCAAAGAGACGATTGATCTCGGTTACGTGGTCACGGTCATCGGCCTGGCGCCGGTCAAACCTGCCGAGTTCGTCATCTTCCAGATCAGCCAGAGCGTCGCCGAAACGCAGACTAACGAAGCGCCAGAAGGAGGTTAATCCAACATGGCTGAACCCGGAGCAATTATTGACCCTTATCGCGCCTATAATTTCAAAATCGAAATCCGGGGTGTGGTCGAGGCGCACTTTACGACCTGCACGGGCCTGGGCGTCACCATTGATGTGATTAAATACCGCGAAGGCGGCCTGCGGCAGATCGTCCGCAACATCCCCGGCCAGGTCAACTACGAGCCGGTGGCGCTGCACTACGGGCTGACCGCCTCCGCCGATATGTTCAACTGGCTGTGGACGGCGGTCGAGGGTAAGGTGGAACGCCGCAACATTTCGATTTTGATGCTCAATTCAGAAGGTATCAGCGAGGTGCTGCGCTGGAACCTGTCCAACGCCTGGGTGGCGTCCTGGCGCGGCGCGCACCTCGACGCTATGAGCCGCGAGGTCGCCATCGAAAGCGTCACGCTGGTTTATGACCGCCTGGAGCGAGCCTAAACGATGATTTTCTGGCGCAGGTGGTGGGCAGTGTTCATCAGGCGGGTGGCGCGCCTGCTCGACGCCGGGGCTGAAGCGGCCTACCGGCAGGCGCTGGCGCTGGAAAACCCTGCCGCGCGCCCGCCCGCCGACGCCCCCGGAGGGCCGCCAGAACACTGGCTGGCCCGCGCGCGGCCCGCCCCGCCGGAACACTGGCTGGCGCGGGTGCAGGCCGAAGCGCCTCACCTGCTCGAACCCGGCGGCGAGGGTTTGATCGAACCGCCGGACATGGCCGACGCGCCGCCAGTCCCGGAAAATCGCGCCGCCGAAGCGCCTGTCCAGACCGCCCAGGCGCGGCTGCCCCGCCCGCTGCTGCCGGCCATCCGCCGCTGGATGCGGCGCGCGCCGCCGGAAGCTGCCGTCATCGAAACCACCGCGCCCGAAGCCGGCGCAGCCGTCGAGGTCGCTTCTCACCCGCCAGCCGCCGGCCACCCGCCCACTATATGGCCGTCCGCCCCCGCGCCCGCCAAAGCGCCGGAAGTGAGACGCAGCCAGGACGTAAGCCCGCCGGAGATCGCCGCAGCAGCGATGGTTCGCCCGCCCGCGCCGCTCCCCGTCGAAGCGCCCCGGCCAGACGCCGCCCCGGCTTCGGCGTCTTTCGTCCCCTCGGCGGCAGCCCAAGCGCCGCCGGCCCGCCGGGTGGAAACCCGCGCGCTCGGCCAGACGCCGCGCCCGCCGGAAGTGACTTCAGCCGCTTTTGAGGCGGAAACCCCGCCACCGGTCGAAACCCGGCAGCCAGAGCGCCCCCCTGTCCCTAACCGGGCGATTCGCACGACCGCCCCGCCCCATCCCGGCGCTGCCGAGGTCGGACGCAGCGAGGCCGCGCCGCCCCGGACGGAAACAGTTTTCACCACACCCGGCCCGGAGCGCCCGCTCGTGCCGCCCCCGACGCTTTCGCCCTCCACGCCCGGCGCACCGCCGCTTTTCCCCGCCGCGCCGGGGTTGCCCCGCGCCTACCCGTTCGAGGCGGCTGCGCTGCCGAAAGACCTGTGGCCGCCCCTGCCGGAAACCCGCGACGACACAGCAGCCGACTGGCAGCGCGCCGTCCGGGAACAGGAGCGCCGCCAGCGCCTTGACCGCGAACAGAAAGGGGACTGGTAGTGGAACGGGTCGTTTTTTTGATCGAACAGACCAACCAGCGCATCGGCTGCCTGCTCAACCCGGAAAGCCTGACCTTCACCCGCGCTGCCGGCGTTAAACCGCGCCAGTCGCTCGGCGGCCCGCTGGCCGGGGCGGGGCTGTCCGACTATCCGCTGCTGTACATCGGCGGCGGCAGGACGGAACTTGAACTCGACCTGCTGTTCGATGTCAATCTGGACGGTTCGAGCATCCAGACCGAGGACGTGCGCGACCTGACCGCCCCCTTCTGGGACATGACCGAAAATACCGTCGGCACGGACGGTTTTCGCCACCCGCCCCTGGTGCGGTTCATCTGGGGCAAAGCCTGGAACATCCCCGGCGTGGTGACGGCAGTCGCCGAACGGCTGGAGTTTTTCACCGCCACCGGCACGCCGCAGCGATCTTTGCTGCGGATGCGTTTCGTCCGCACCGGCGACCCGGACGAAGGCCGCCCGCGCGAGCCGATTTTTCTGCCGCCGGAACTGGAAGATTTCGAGGACATCACGCCCTTCCTGGTAGACCGCGAGGAGATGTACGCCTTTACCGCCGACGACCGGCTGGACGAACTGGCCTTCCGCTATTACGGCGATCCGCAGCTGTGGCGTTTGATCGCCCGCTACAACGACGTACCCGACCCGCTCAACGTCGCGCCGGGTACGCTGCTGAACATCCCCGCCATCGAAATCACTCGAAGGAGAGCCTGAAGCCGTGACCATGCCTCCCGTCACCGCCCTGTCCGAAGTCGTGATCGAAGCCGGCGGCGCGCCTCTCGGCGCGGCGGCCATTCAAACGCTCAGCGAAGTGCGTGTCCAGCAGCGGCTTTCGCTGCCCACGCTTTGCGAGCTGGCATTTTATGACGAACCGGATACGGCAGATTTCGCGCCCGGCATGGCGCTGCGGGTCGGCATCAGCGGGCGCAGCACGCCCATTTTCAGCGGGCAGATCACGGCGGTCGAGTATATTTACGCGCCTTCCGGGGAACGCGAGGTGCGCGTCCGGGCTTATGACCAGCTTCACGCCCTGCGGAAGCGCCAGACCGTCCGCACGCATGTCCAGGTCAACGCCCGCAGCCTGGCGCGCGCCCTGGTGGGCGACCTGGGGCTGCGGGTCGAGGCGATGGCCGACGGCCCAACCTGGCAGCATCTCGTCCAGCACCGCCAGTCGGACTTCGACCTGCTGGTTGAAGTGGCCGAACGCTGCGGACTGTACCTGACACAGCGCGGCGATGTGCTGCACCTCATCACCCTGGAAGGTTTTGGCGAAACTGTCACCCTCACGCTCGGCAGCACCCTGCTGGAAGCGCGCGTCGAAATTAACGGCGACACGGCCTGCCGCTCGGTGGTCGCCACCGGCTGGAGTCCGGTTTACGTGGATACGCACGAGGGGCGTGCCCGGTCGGCGCGGTCGGGGCGGCTGGTGCGCGCCGAGGTTGAGCCGGGCAAGGTGGGCGGCTCCGGCGCGCGGACGCTGGTTAACGAAGCGGCGCAGAACCAGCAGCACGCCGAAGCGATGGCGCAGGCCGAGCTGGACGTGCGGGCAGCACGCGAGGTGACGCTGTGGGGTGTGGCCGAAGGCAGCCCGCTGCTGCGTCCCGGCTGCCCGGTCGAAGTGCAGGGACTCGCCAGCGCGGTCGTCGGGCGTTACATCCTCACCAGTGTCAATCACATCATCAACGACCGGCTCGGTTATGTGGCCGAAATCGCCACCACCCCGCCACCACTCCGCGAACGCCCTAGAGGGTCGGTCGCCACACCCGGCATCGTCACGCGCGTAAACGACCCCGAACGCCGGGGGCGCGTGCGCGTCAAACTGCCGGCCTACGAAAACGTGGAAACCGACTGGTTAGGCGTGGTATCGGCGGGCGCGGGCCAGGGTAAAGGGCTGGCGATTCTGCCGAACGTGGGCGACCTGGTGCTGGTGCTGCTGACGCACGAAGACCCGGCGCAGGGTGTGGTGCTGGGCGGCCTGTACGGCAAAAACCGGGTGGACGATCCCGGCGAACAGGGCGGCAGCATCCGGCGTTTCACCATCCTCACGCCCGGCGGCCAGCGCATCCGGCTGGACGATGGGCGCGGCGCGATCCGCCTGGAAAATCGGGATGGCAGTTTTATCGAACTTTCACCCGGCAAGGTGCGGCTGCACGCCGATACCGATCTGGAAATCGAAGCGCCAGGGCGCTCGATCACCATCCGGGGCAGCCGCATAGATTTTGAGAGGGGCTGATGAACATTCTGACGCACGGCGCTTCGCTGGTCTGCGCGCACGAACTGGGCAGCGTCATCATCGTGCCGACGCAGTTCCTGGTCTGGATTGAGGGACGCCCTGCCCTGGTGGACAACAACCCGGAGGGCGCGTTTATCATCGGCTGCCCGAACGTCGGCATCACCATCAAACCGTGCAGCACAACGCTGGCCGTCCAGATCGGCTACTGCGATTTTATCGCCATCAACGGCCAGCGGGTGTGTCTGGATACCGTCACCGGCCTGACCGACGGCACGCCGCCGGGCGTGGTTACGTACAAAGTCCGCAGCCCAGGGCAAGACCTGGTTTCCGTCAGGTGAGGGTGAGGTAAGGGTATGCGCGCGCGTTTTCGCGCCTGGCGTTTTCAACATCCCGATTTTGGCGAGGCCGGCAGCGGCCTGAATCTCATCCCCGGCCTGGGGGTGGAGATGGTCGAGGGCGACGCCGCCATCCGGCAGGCCATTTACCTGCTGCTTTCCACCCGACCGGGCGAGCGCGTGATGCGCCCGGAATACGGCTGCCCCCTGCACCGGCTGATCTTTGCGCCCAACGACGAAACCACCGCCGGGCTGGCAATCTTTTACGTCCAGCGGGCGATCAAACGCTGGGAGCCGCGTATTGATGTCCTGGAACTGGACGCGCGCCGCAGCCCTGACCGCCCGGAACAACTGGAAATTTTTCTGAAATACCGCATCAAAGCCACCCAGCAAACCAGCGCGCTGGTTTTTCCGCTGAATCTGACGGGTGAGGAGGCATAATGCCGCTGACGCCACCAAAACTGCACGACCGGACTTTCGAGCAGCTTCTTTTTGAAGCCACGCTCAAAATGAACCAATCCACGCGGGAGAAGTGGGACGACCTGACCCCCAACGACCCCGGCATCGTGCTGCTGGAACTGTTTACCTATCTGACCGAGGTGATGCTGTACCGCCTCAACCGGCTGCCGGAACACGCTTACATCGCCTTTTTGAACCTGCTGGGGGTATCGTTACAGCCGCCGACAGCGGCCAGCGCCAATCTCATCTTCAGCATCCCGGAAGCCCTGGACAGGCCGGTGGAAATCCCGCGCGGCACACGGGTGACGACCGAAGGCGGCAGCGGCGGCGAACCGCCCATATTCGCAACTGTAGAGGCCGCCATCATCCATCCGGGTCAAACGTCGGTCACGGTGCGTGCCTTCCACTGCGACATGGTAGAGGCCGAAAAAGCCGCCCGCGATGCCTACCGCGAAACCCGCCTGCCGAACACCTTCTTTCGCGTCCGGCAGCCGCCCATCATCGCGCCCACCGGCGACAGCCTCGACCTGATGGTGGGCGTCGAAACCGACCCCGACGAGCTGGACGCCCAGGCGGTCGCCATCGAATACGGCGGCAAAACCTACCGCATCTGGAAAGAGGTGAGCAACTTCACCGATCTGGGGCCGGATGACCGGTACGTTTACGTGGCCGACCGTATCACCGGGACGATTTCGTTTGCGCCGTCGGTGCGAATGCTGGACGCCGAAGGCAGCCTCGCCATCAGCGCGACGCCGCTGGCCGAAGTCCCCGACCCCGCCCGCGACATCCGGGTATGGTACCGGCGCGGCGGCGGCGTGGAGGGTAATCTGCCGTCCAACGTCCTGCGCGTGGTCAAGGATACCGACAAAGTGCCGCCGGGCATCGAAGTCACCAACCCCGAACCCACCGCCGGCGGCCAGGACGCCGAAACCCTGGACAACGCCCTCATTCGCGGCCCGCTGGAGCTGCGTTCCCTGGCGCGCGCGGTGACGGCCCGCGATTACGAACGGCTGGCGCTCAGGGACGCCCACGCCAGCCGCGCCAGCGCCTTTAACCAGAAGGATTTATGGTCATTCGCGCCGCCGGGTTCGGTGGAAGTGCTGGTCGTGCCATATATCGAAGCGGCCATCCATCACGGCGTGCCAGTCACGCCGGCGCTGCTGGCCGAATACGCCACGCCGGACGCGCTGACGCCCATTCAAAAGCTGCTCGATGACCGGCGGCCATTGGGCGTTCGCTGCATCACCCGCTGGGCCGGCCATAAACCCGTTCACATCCGGGGGCGGCTGATCGTGGTTCACGAAGAAGACCCCAACCGCGTCCGCGAGCGCGTGATCCGCCGCCTGAACCAGGTCATCAACCCGCTGCCGGTACAGGAAGCCATCAACCTGGCCCCCTGGGAGCAGGAAGATGCCCGCCGCACCACCCGCCAGATTGCCGGCGGCTGGCCGTTTGGCCGGGCGCTGAACGTTTCGGACGTTTACCACATCATCCTGCGCGAGCCGGGCGTGCGCTGGGTCGAAAATATCCGCCTGCTGGTGGATGAAGCGCCGACGCAGAACGTTGCGGCGGTGGAGGCCGATTATTTCCAGCCCAACACCTGGTATGCCGGCAGCGGCAGCATCCTGTTCCGCACTTTTGACAACGGCCAGGGCTGGGAAGTGTGCAGCCGCTTCCCGGAAGAAGAATACGTCGCCCTGGTTAAAGCCCATCCCGAAATGCCGGGGCTGGTGGTGGCCGTCACCAAAACGGCGGCGCGCGTCTCGCGGCTGCATTTTTCCTGGGACTGCGGCGAAAGCTGGGAAGAAATTAAACGTATCACCGATTTTGAAATCGAAGACATCGCCTGGACGCTGCGCGGCGGCCAGCCGCTGCTGCTGCTGGCGACCGATCACGGCCTGTACGAACTGGAAGCGCGCGGCGAAAACCTGGTGCAGCTTTTGGTAGACCGCAGCGACCCCGCGCGCGGTTTTTACGCCATCACAACCTTTAAAGAGCCGCGCGGTTTTTCCGGCGTAGCAGTATCTGCCCAGGGTTTGGGCGGCGTTTATCTGTCGTCGCAGGGCGGCGCGTCGAATACCTTCCGGCATATCGGCCTCGAAGGCCAGGACATCCGCGTGCTGGCCGTCCAGCAGGTCGAAACCACCGCCTACCTGTGGGCCGGCGCGGCCACCCCCGGCGGGATGACCTTCGGCGTGGGCTGTTTTCGCTGGCAGCTTCGCGGCGGCGAGGACTCCCCGGACGGGTGGATGCCCTTTAACCGCGACTGGAACGGCGGAAGCTGCCTGGGGCTGACGTTTTTGGGGACGAAGGCGCTGGCTGCCACTTACCGGTCAGGCGTGGTATCGCTGGAGACAGCGGAGCGCGACGCCGCCTGGGCCGAACCGCGCATTCGGGGCGGGCTGCTGCTCTCCGCCCGCGACCGCTACGCCCGCCTCAGCGCCGTCCGGTCGAACCCCCGCGCGAATGTTGTGATGGCCGGCGGCCTGGAGGGGGTTTTCGTCAGCACTGACGGCGGCAGCGCCTACAATCACGTCTCCATCACCGAATATCTGGACAAAGTGACCATCCCGCCAACCTGGACGTTTGTATCCGGCACGCACGAGTTTGAAGTGGTGGACGAGCATGAAGCGGCAGGACATTGAACGACTGCTCCCGGCGGTCTTCCAGCGCACTGTCACGGAAGACAACCTGCTCACGCATCTGCTGGAGCTGATGGCTTTTTTGCACGCCCCAGCGGAAGAAATTTTGAGCCATCTGGACGCTTTTTTCGACCCATACCGCGCGCCGGACGATTTTGTGTGTTACCTGGCGACCTGGGTAAACCTGGAATCAGTCTGGGAATCGGACACCATCAAAGAAGATATTGCCCTGTTTCCGCCCCAGATTCGCCTGCGGGAACTGGTGGCCGAGGCGGCTTACCTGGCGAAATGGCGCGGCACGGAACAGGGTTTGCGGCGCTACCTGGAGGTGGCGACCGGCATTGATGGCTTCCGTGTGACCGACCACGCGACCGACTCAAACGGGCGGCCTATCCCTTTCCATATCGTGGTTTACGCCCCAGAAGGCGCCCGGTTTTACCGGAGCATTATTGAAAGAATCATCCGGCACGAAAAACCGGCCTATGTAACACACGAACTCATCATCGGGCAGGTTGAAGAGGCGGCGGATTAGGAGGCGCGATGGCGATCTCATTTGATATTACCACCCCGACCAATACCCTTATTCTGGACTCGAAGCGGCAGGCAAAAGCGTCCTTCACCGTCACCAATACCAGCGGCATCCCGGTTCAGGCACGCGCGCGCGTCATCCCGGACGACCCCGCCACCCAATCCTGGTTCGCCATCCTGGGCGAGGCCGACCGCACCTTCGCGCCGGAACAGGCCAGCCAGTATACGGTGAACGTGGCCGCGCCGGAAAACGCGCCCGCCGGCACGTACACCTTCCGGCTGGCGATGGTGGAGGAGGAAGACCCGGACGGCAATTTTTACGAGGGGCCGTCTGTGTCCTTCGCCGTCCGCGAGCCGCCCCTGGCCCCGCTGCCGCGCAACCTGCGTATTTTGCTCATCATCCTGGCGATTCTGGCCGTGCTGGTCATCCTGGGGCTGCTGGGCTGGGCGATTTTTTCCGCCCTCAGCCAGCGCGCGCCAGTCACGGCCACCGCCGCCCAGCCGGCGATGGCCGAACACAACGGCGTGCTTTATCTGGTCTACCGCAGCAATGAAGACACGACGCTTTATTGGGCGCGCTACCGCATCGCCGACAAAGTGTGGGAAACCAGCCGCCCCGTCCCGGTCAACAACGCCCGCACGCCGACCGCCCCCGCGCTGGTGGAGTACGACGGCACGCTGTACCTGATGTTTCGCGGCGATCAGGATGAGCGCCTGTATATGACGACTTATGACATCCTGCTCAACCGCTGGTCAGATGTCGCCCCCGTCCGCGATACCGACGGTAACGACCTGACCACCCGCACCAGCCCGGCGCTGGCCGAATGGAACGGGCAGTTATACCTGGCGCACCGGGGCGCTGCCGATACGCGCATCTTCTTTACCCAGAAAGCTGCCCAGGATGCCGACTGGACGCCGGAATTGATCGTCTCTCATCCGGTGTTTTCCCCTGCTGGCGGCTCCAGCGAAGGATGGGCCAGCACGCTGACCGCGCCGCTGCTGATCCAGGATGCCGGCAGGTTGAATCTGTTTTACCTGCCGTTGGGCCGTAACAACGTGCAAATGCTGCGTTACGATCTGGGGGCGTTTAACTGGCAGCTTGTCGGCTCGGTGACGGTCGTCAACCAGGACGTCAGCCCTGGCACGTACCTGCTGCCGGAAATCCCGGCCATCGTCCTGCATGGTAACGCTGCTTATATGGTTCACCAGCGCGACCCGCACGCCCTGTATTTCGCCAGCACCAGCCTTGCCGGTTTCCGGCGGAACACCTGGGAGGACTTCGGCGCGATCACCATCACCACCGAGGACGATAAAGAGATTGTGTTAGCTTCGTCCGTCGTCCCGGCGCTGGCCGAACACGACGGCGTGCTGTATCTCATCCATACCGGCGGGCTGGAAAACCCGGAACTGCATCTGTCCATGTACGACACCCGCGCCAATGTCGAAGAACGCCGCTGGGTTGGCAACCGGCCTGTCAGCGGGCAGTAATCTGATTTGGGAGTAGGAGGAGGGAGCCTTGTCCGGTTTGTTTGAAATCACAACCGAAGTGACGGAAACCGTCCCCCTCGATCAACAGAACCGGGGGGAAGTGCTGTTCAAGGTGGCAAACCTCAGCGGTCGCCCGCTGTACGTGCGGGCGCGCTGCCAGCCGGAAGAGGCCGATACCCAGGACTGGTTCTCGTTCACCACCCCGGCGGAACGGCATCTGACCATCGCCGACATCGCCTTTTACACCGTCAAAATCGCCGCGCCCCCGCTGGCCGTCCTCGGTCGCTACCAGTTCCAACTGGTGGTCGAGGAGCGCGACAAAGCCGAGCAGAATTTTTCGACCGGGCCGGGGGTCACGTTTGAAGTTATTAAACCGCCGGCCCCGCCGCGCCCGCCGCTGCGCCTGCCCGATCTGTCGGCCATTCCGAAGTGGTTCGCCAACCTACCGCGCCGGACGAAACTGATCGCCGGTGGGGTGGCGCTGGCGGTCATCGTGCTGGCGATTATCATCGGCGTCATCCTGGCGATCACCCGCCCCGCCCGCCCCGATCTGGTCATCGAGTCGCTGGACGCCCAGCATCTTGAAACCGAGGACGGCAATGTTTATCTGTTCACGGTTAACGTGGCGAACAGGGGCAGCAAAAACTCCGGCGACTTCGTGCTGGGTTTTGAATCCAGGCCGGAAGATATGGTGGATATGGGCTATACGGAAGTGCCGTCTATCGAACCGGGCGCGTCGCGGGCGATCGAGATGGTCGGGTATCTGCCGTTTTTCGGCGAGTTCGACAGCATCGTCATCACCTTTGTGGCCGACATCCACCTGCAAACCGACGAAGCCGAGGACAGCCGCGAGAACAATATTCAGTCGGTGAACCTCAGCCTGCCGCGCGGCTTTTTCCCCACGCCGACGCCGTTTTTTGAGCCAACGCCGACGCTGGTTTTTCGGCCAACGGCGACCGCGCGCGGTTTTTCTGATCTGGTAATTGAGGGAATAACACTTGAGGGCCGGGGCGACCTGTTCAACCGCATCTACCGCGCCGAGGTGACGATCTCCAACCGGGGGCGGGCGGGTACGTTCGAGTTCGCCCCGATAGAAATCACCGTGCGCCATGCAGAAACCGGCGAACTGGTTTCGCGCGTGCGTCTTGAAGGGCTGGAGCCGGGCGAATCGGCAGCCCTGGTCATGGACTGGGAAATTCAGACCCCCTTCGGCGGGCAGTTTTTCCTGTTCATGGTTGACCCGAACAACGCCATACCGGAGATAGACGAATCCAACAATGTGGCCGAAGCCAGGGACTAAGGACGCCGCCATTGAACCAACGCCTGCTCGTCATCCTGATCGTCGTGCTGATCGTGCTGTTCATCATCGCCGTCGTGATGGCCGCCGGCAACACCGAAAACCGCGCCAATCCGGGGCTGCTGGACGACTCCGAGGAGAACCCGCTCTCGCGGCTGCGCGTCAACCTGAGCCTGGATGACGTGGAGTTGAGCGGCAGCGGCTGCGAACTGCTGACGGACAACAGCGTGCTGAACATGGAGCAGGGCGCGGAATGCGAATTCGAGATCAAACCGGCGCAGTTCCCCATCGGGCGCAAGCTGCGGCTGGAACTTCTGTCCGGCTCCGGCGTTACTCTGCTCCTGGAACAGCCGGATGCCGACCCGCCCGCGCTGGATGACACGCGAAACTTCGCCAATGCCGACGACGTGGACGAGGAAGGCGCAGTGGTTTTGAGTATTTTTAATTCTGGCGGCACGCTCACGCTGGAAAACTGCGCCGCCCCGAACGGCTGCCGGGTGAAGCTGAATTGAGCGGGCGCGGCTCAGGTCGGCAGGTTCATCTCCGGCATATCGGGCAGTTCCGGCAGTTTGGGCAGCTTGGGCTGGAGGACGGCTAAAATGGCCGGGACCGCGCCGATGAGCAGGATAATCAGCCAGATGACGGCGATGATGCCCATGACGATGGCCGCCAGCGCGTCGGTGATGCTGACGAACACGCCTGGCGGAAAGCTGATGAGAAAACTGACAATGATGTTCGCCACAAACGAAGTCAGCAAAATCAGCATCAGGCCGCGATTTTGTAAAAATCGCTGGTGAGACAGGATGAGGACGACCGTGAAGACGATTTTCAAAAACATCAATACACCCAGCACCGCCATCGCTCCGCCCCGGTCGAAGGAGCCGAAGATGATGAAATACGCAATCGTGCCGAAGGGGAACGATAAAAACAGCATCACCATCAGCAGCAGCGCCGCGATGGCGATGAAGATCAGCGCGATGCTGAGCAAAATCAGCAGGATCGAAAAAATCAGCGTCACGCAGCCCTGGGCTTTGCTGTGCAGCGCGGGCGGCAGCACCAGGCT
Source organism: Anaerolineae bacterium (assembly GCA_026645945.1). Classification (GTDB taxonomy): domain Bacteria; phylum Chloroflexota; class Anaerolineae; order Aggregatilineales; family Phototrophicaceae; genus CFX2. The sequence goes on along the minus strand of JAPKMO010000036.1, from coordinate 2,011 downwards.
GAGCGCGATCAACCCCAGCGTGAACATCATCACAGCGTCCACCAGCGCCATATACCGGATGGCGAGGCCGGGCGGCTCGTCAATATCGCTGAATTTGTCGGCGATTTCGTCCTTTTTATCCTCCATCAGCTTGTTAATACGCTCGCTCAGGTCGCTGTCCTCGCCAAAAATATCGTCCGAAATGCCGCCGATGGCATCCACCAGGTTGATCGTACCGCTGCGCCCTTGCAGCCGTGCCAGCAGGTCGGGGAACAGGGACAGGCTGAGCTGCACCGACAGCACCAGCAAAAACAATACTACCGCCAATATAAACAGTGGAGTCCGCAAATCTTTTTTGACGATCATAACATTATCCCCGCGAATATCCACCTGTATTGTAAACCGGGCTGAATATCCATACCAACCGGCGGCAGGTTTAAAGAGGAGTATCCTATGGCTGTAGCAGCACCACCCGCCCCACCGACTGGCCTGGAAGCCCTTAGCGCCGGCGACCGCTTCTTCCGCAAGGGGCTTTCCGGCAGGTCGTCCAGCGAAATCATCAACGGCCTGGGGCTGATCGCCATCCTCACCGGCGCAATTACCTCCAGCGCTTCCAACGAAATCCTGCGCGCCACCAGCATGATTATTGGCATCATCAGCGCCGGGCTGGTGGCAGGCGCGGGCGCGTTTTTGATGATCGAAACGCTGGACAACACCCACAAAAACGACCAGTCCTGGTATCAAATGCTGTTCGGTTTCCTGGCCGGCTTTTTTAACTTTTCGCTGGTCGGCGTCACCGGTGTGGCGGCTGCCGTCATCGGTTATGGGCTGACCGCCGACAGTTTTGTGACCACCAACAACACCCTGCTGGGTTTAACAGCCGGCGGCTGGTGGCTGAACGAACTGATGAACATCATCCTGTCCAGCATCGCCCGCAGCCGGCGGCCCGGCGGCGAACCGATTTTCACCCTGCGTTTTATTGTCGAATTGGCTGCTTTTATCCTCAAGACCATCGGCATTGCACTGATCCTCGCCGATGCCGGGACCTACCAGGGCGGCGAAGCCACCCGCACGCTGAACTTCGTCGGCGTCGGCATCGCCGGCGGGCTGGGCGTGCTGGTGAACTTCGGGCATGGCGTCTATACGGTCGGACGGGCCGCTTTTGGCGAAGCCGAGCGCCGCCCGCCGGATTACTGGACGCGCTGGCTGGGGCCGGGGTCGCGCGTCACCGACGAGTTCATGAGCCTGGCGATTGCCGCCGGCGTCGGGCTGCCCATCCTCAATTCGCTGATAAACAATTCGCTCTGGCAGTCAATTAATATGGGGCTAGCCGTCTCGGCGTCCTTTTTTGTGATCGCCTCCGGTGGGTGGGACTTCCTGCGCGCATCCCACTATCTCATCTACCGGCAGGGGCAGTCTCCGTCGCGCGGGTGGGAGCGGTTCAACGGCTTCGCGCTCATCTTCCGAGGGTTGGCGGCGCTGATCGGCGCCGGTTTTGCGCTGGCGGCCAACGTCCTGCTGTTTTTGATACTGGCCGGCGTCAGCCTGCCGTCCTGGCGGCAGGATACCCTGACCATGCTGGTCACGGCGCTGAGCTTCTGGCTGGTCGCCGAAGTGGCTAACCTACTGTTTAACCCCGCCCGCATCGTCTCTGCCAAGCGCCCCGCCGGTAACGCGCTGTCAAACCCGCGTTATATCGCGCTCATCGGCGCTGAAATCCTCCTGGCGCTGGGGAAAATCGTCGCCATTATCGTCCTGTTTTCGGCATCCCGCAGCAGCACCGGATGGGAAAACACCACCAACGCCGCCGCCGGCCTGCTTACCTGGGTTATATCCATCGGGCTGGCGATCATACTGGCGCTGTTTTTCCTGCGGACGAACGCCTGGACGGTGCGTAATCTGTTTATCGCTCCACAGCGGCCTGATGATTACACCGCTCCACAGCTTGGCGGGTTTTTGCAGGCCGAGCAGTTCGACAAGGTAACTTTCAAGCAGCTCGAAGCTCATGCCCGGCGGCTCCGGTTTGAACGTG
>JAPKMO010000035.1 GCA_026645945.1 Anaerolineae bacterium | reverse complement strand
TCAAACTAACGGAGACGGCGATTGCCTGCGTCGAAGGCGATTCATTCAACTGCGACAGCGTGACCGGCAGCGTATATGGCAAGGTGGCCGGCATTCCGATAGCCTATCTGGGTTTGGCGACATACCTGGGGATAGGCGCGTTAATTTTGCTGGAAAACCGTTTGGCGCTGCTGCGGGATTACGGCGTTACGCTGGTTTTCGGCATCACCCTGTTTGGTTTCATCTATTCGATGTTCCTGATTTATGTCCAGGCTTCCATCCTGAGGGCGTTTTGCAGTTGGTGTCTCGGCCACGAAGTGGTGATGACGCTGCTGTTTATCGTGTCCGGCGTGCGCCTGTTTAAGAGTCTGCGGGCATAATACTCGCGCGCCGTTATGCGCCGAACACACCGAGTCAACAAGGGGCTGAAGCCCCTTGTCTGTTATATATTATCGAACCAGAGCGAGGGTTCGCCCCGGCCAAACTCGCCAGCTTATTTTGAATGGTCGCGCAGGGTGCGGCTCAGAATTTCTTCCTGCTCCAGCGCATACCGGCGGTCTTTATCTCGCTTGCGGCTTTTGTCACGACGGGACGGCTGTTTATCGGCCATCGCGCGGCGCAGGGCCAGCTCCATCGCCGTCGGCAGGTCGCCTTCATCCTCATCGCTCGACGTTGTTACAGCGACGGCCTTCGGCGCTTCGGCGGCTTTCAAACTCATGTCAATTTGCCGTTTTTTGCGGTTAATTTTAATAACCCGGCCCTCGACCGTATCACCAACCTTAACCACATCCGACGGCGAATTGACATAACCGCTCGATAGTTCCGAAACATGCACCATCGCGTCGCGCTCCGCGCCCACGTCAATGAACGCGCCGTAACTTTCCAGCCGCGTGACCGTGCCGCTGAGAACCATACCTTCTCGAATCTCGTCCCAGGTCAAAGCGGGCGGGCGCATCAGCGACAGCGCCACGCGCTTGGCCTCGAGGTCCACCTTTAGCACATAAGCGGTGATCTCGTCACCGACCTTAACCACATCTTCGACATTGCGGACATTCGTCTTTCCCAGTTGGGAAATGTGCAACAAGGCATCCTGACCAATGCCGATGTCTACAAAAGCGCCATACAACTCCAGGCGCTTCACGGTGCCCTTGATTTCCTGTCTCGGCACCAGATCACCCAGCGACCTGGGCGCGTTTGTACCGATCTGTTCGCTCATAACGATGCCTTGCTCCTTATAACCTCTGATTTTTAGCGTTATACTGCCTCTCAGCAGCCTGATTTGACCGGCTTAACCGCCGGGCGTTGGCGTCAGCGTCACCTCCGGCGTCACTTCAAAAGCCTCGTCGGGGGCATCGGCGCTGTAGGTGCTGAAGGCCGCGTACCCTTCCCAGGCATGAAGTTTGCTCGTTTTGACGGTTAAATCCATATCCTTTGGCGTGGCATACAGCGCACCGATCACCTCACTGGTGGGCAGCAGCTCGGCGTTCGCCCCGGCCACAAACACAACCACAATAAAAGACCGTTCCGGGTAAAATAGATAAATAACCGCCTGATCGTCCGTCACCGGCGCGCCCAGCGCATAAGCCGGCTCGCCCTGCGCGCTCAACACCCCCTCAACAGTTATTTCTGGCGCCAGACTCAACGAAATGAAGCTGACGGTTTCGCCATCCTCGCTGACCATCTGACAGCACATGTCGCCGTCAACTTTGCTCCACTGCGCGCCAATGGCCGGGCCGTTTTCAGCCGTGCGTGTTTCCGGGTCGGTCATACGCGCGTCATCTTCGATGATCGTCAGCGCATCCGTCCAGCGGGTTTCGCCCGGCGTGATACCGTTCCAACACGGCGACTGGCAGGGGTCGCCCGTCACCAAGCTGATGTCGTTGAGCAGTTTGTCGTTGCGTAAAACCGGGGGAGGAGCGCACGCGGCGATAAATAAAGCCAGGGCAAGGAGGCCTGGGACAAACAGACGATATTTCATCGGTTTATTCGCTTTCAATTCGATTGTGGCTGCCAACTTTACTCACAATAAGGGGCAAACCGTTACAGCTTGCCCCCCATTGTAACGCTTTTTTAGCCTAATTCAACCGTAAGGTTAACCGGTAGTCCCCGGCAGTCACGCCAAAACGCGCGCCGAAGTGCGTGGCTATGATAATGTATTGCCCGTCTTCTGGCAAGGTGAACTCGCTGATTAACGAGTTAGTGGTGTCGCGGTTGGCATCGTCATTCTGCGCGATCTGCACGTTGTTGGGGTCAATCAGGAACAGCACCGGGTCGAGCGTCCCGTTTAACCCCTCCATGCTGATCGTCACCACATCCCCGGCTTCCCCCTGGAAGGCATATACATCGAACTTCTTGTTCAGCCGAATGCTGCCCGTCACGGTTTCGCCGCTGGAAACCACGCGCGCGCTCGGAATCTGCCCGACAAAATCTAGCGAACCAGAGTCCGGCCTCAGGCTGGTGCCGAAGATGCCGCCCTCGCCCGCCGTGATTGTGCCATCGGTATTGATGAAAAAGCTGGTCAGGTAGCGTTCGGTCGGCTGAAGTTGCAGCGTAACCGACTGGACAAGCTGGTTGTTCGCCACCACGTTCAGAACAAACTGCGCCGGGCGCGGATCGCCACATTCGTTCTGATACCACACTTCGACCTCATAAGGCCCAGCGCCCGGCAGCCGGCCCTCCGGCCAGTAGATGTAGGAAATCGGGCTGCCGTCCGAAGCGCGGCAGTTGACGTTGCCATCCGCCGCAAGCTGACCGCCGGTCGCCAGCAGACGCGGGTTATCATCAAAAATTGAGTTGCCCTGCGGGTCGCGCACCAGCAGTTGCAGGTCTGCGGCGGTCGCCCACTGCAAGCTCACTTCGACCGAACCGCTCGGCAGATCAGGGAAGTTCGGCACGACACCCTGTGTTACCGCGCCGGAGAGCGTCAGTTCATAGTCCCCTTCTGTCCCGCCGATTTCCTGCCCATAGCGCGTGGCAACCACCGTATACTGGCCGCCCAAAACCAGCGACAGGTTTGCAACCAGCGAGTCGGTCACGCCGTCGGCGGCGTCATCGTTAGAGGCGATCACGCCGCCGTTGGGGTCTACCACCAGCAGCAGCGGGTCGAGGCTGCCCGATGTTGCATTCATCGCTGCCGAAACGATGTCACCGGCCTGCCCGGTGAAGGTATAGGTCTGGTACGGCTGGCCGCTGGTGATGAACCCCGCAACCGGCGCGCCAAATGTCAGCGGCTGCGGCGTCGCTTGCAGGGTTCCGGCCTGTAGAACCGGCGGATCCACACGGATGCCGCCTGCTCCAACGGTGGCAGTCCCATCGGCATTAACGCGGAAACTGCTCAAAAACACCTCATTCGGGCGCAGCGTGCCTTGAATCGCCGGGATGGACAGGCCATCCACGACAACACTGACGGCAAACGAGGCCGGGTCGGTGGTCGGGCAGTCCTGAAGCGGCTGGTAATAAACCAGTATCTCGTAACTGCCGGTCGGAATCACACCAGCCGTCCATGAGGCCGTCTCGGTCGGCGCTTCCGCCGCCAGATTAGCGCACACGCTGTTTACGTTGACGCCAAACTGGCCGCCGCTGCTCACGGTCGGCGTATTAAAAAACAGGCTGCCGCCCACCGGGTCGCGCACTTCCAGGTCGAGGTTGGCCGTCGAGTTCCAGGTCAGCGCCACTTGCAGCCCTGTGACCGTAAGCAGTTCGCCCGGCAGGGTGAATCCCGACGGCGTGGCAGTCGCCTCGGCGGTTGCCTCAACCGTCGCTTCCGGTGTCGGCAGGGTGGCGGTCGGCGCGGCTTCCACAACCACCAGCGCCAGCGAAAGCTGGAACGTCACACTTTCGGTCGCTTCGCTCAGGCGAAATACGGTCACATAATACGTACCGGTCGCCGGAAGCGTCACGTCGGCCAGCGCCAGCGTATCGTTAGCGGCCACAGCCTGGGCTACCGGCGCGCCTTCCGAATCGGTCAGCAGCAGCGCCAACCCCGATGCGCCGGTAACGGTCAATTTGATCGTCTGGTCGGCAGCACCCTCAAAGGTGTACACCTGCGCCAGATTATTATCATCCAGTGCGCCCTCTACCACCACGCCCGGCGTCAGCAACCTTCCGGTGACAGGCTGCGCCAGCGCCACCGGAGCGGACAGCAGCAGGATTAACAGCAGCGGCACAAAGCGCCGCAGACTATTTTTTATTGGCTGAGAGGACATAACGTAGTCGCTCCTGATACAAGGACGAAATAGCGGTCAGGCAAGTTTAGCCCATTCCCTACCGGCCTGCCATACGGCTTTCCAACGGTTCGCCCACGTTAGGGCGTGCCGGCGGGCTGAGCAGTGGCCGGTTCAAGGGGAGAAAGTTCGACAAAAGCGGTCGTGCCTTCGACCACATCAATGATTTTGGATACCCGCTGGCCGTCAACGCTGGTGATGACCTCGTAGCGGCCCACCGGCACATCGGCCACGACGAAATTTTCCCCCCACAGCGGGTCGGCGTTCACATCCGACGGCGTATCTTCATAGATGTAGGTCGTGACCGAATCGGTCACCAGACCGGTTCGCCAGTCGCGCACCGTCACCAGATGATCGTTAATTAGGTTGCCGCGCCCGTCCATCACACGCCCGGCGATGACGCCATGCCCCACATACGGCACCATCCACAGTAGTGGATTATACGTATCGCCGTACCGCTCCCCGCCCATACGCACTTCAAAATGCACGTGCGGCCCGCTCACCCGTCCGGTATTACCCACCAGTCCAATCGGGTCACCGGTGTTGACGATCTCACCCGCCGTCACCAGCACCGCCGACAGATGCGCGTACAGCGTATAAAGCGCCTGACCGCGATAGCCAAAATCGTGCTTGATAAAAATCGCATTGCCGTAGCTGAACGTGTTCTGGAAACCGCTGCCCGCCCACACCACCGTACCTGAACCCGCCGCGCGCACCGTCTGGCCGATTGGATTGGGCATGTCAACGCCGTTATGGATGCGCCAGGGGTTATCCTTCTGCGGCCCGCGCGAACCATAGGGGTACGAAAACAGCGCATAATTGGTCGCATTTGAGTCGACCGGGCGCGAAAACCAGTAATGGTCACGCCCCAGCGGATCGCGGGAAATGGGAGGGACGAGAGGCGGCGGCTGCCATACCGAAGGCGGGCGCGTCACCGACTGCGCCGTGATTTCAATAGTCGCCGCCGGCGAGGGTGTCGGCGCGGGGCGCGTAGGGGTAACGATGGCGTTAATGGTGGGACGCAGATCGCCGCTGATTTCTACCGGCGGGATGGCAACCACGTCGGTATCGCCGCTGATAACCAGCGTCGGCGGCGCAAACGGCGTCAGCAGCGGTTGGATAGTCGGCAGCGGTGTGCTGTTACTGCCAAAACCGGCCCGTAAAATCGCCTGCCAGCCGCCGGACGAATCTTCGGTCGGCTGCTGCTCGGTCGGGATGATCGTTCGCAGCGAGGGTGTGGGCTGAGCGTTCATCCAGACCATAAACCCAAAGCTCCCAACTGCCACCAGAACCAGTAAAACCGCCGGTAAACCCTGCCTACGCATTTTGACAACCCATCAAAACCGCCTATGATTCCGGTGTGGCCTCCACAACCGGCGCTGCCGTCGGTGTGGGGGCAAAACCGCCAAGCTGCCCGACCGTATATAACTCGCGCATTGCATCGTACCATGTCAGGCCGCCGGTTTTGCGGAACAGCCAGTAATTGACACTGTTGATATTGGCACGCCAATCGCTTCCCGCAGGCACACGCTCCCAGCCATAATCCGCCGCAAGCTGCGTAAAGTCCACATAGTATCCTGTCGGCACGCCCGGTTTCAGCCGCCCGCCTTCGTCGTAAGCCTCTACATCGCCCAGGTTGCGGCTGGCGATGTCCCAGGGAAGATGGCGCAGCGGTTCGCCAAGCTGGCCGGACTGGGCATCATCGGCCACGCGGATATAAACGCGCCAGGAAGTATTCACGCCCAGGTCCTCGCGCACGACTTCCATGCGGGCCGGAAAACCGACGATCAGGTTGCGGTTCAGCCCGAACTGCCGGCCGGCCATATACCAGTTGCGGCGCTCCTCGCCCGGCTGCGGCGGGCGATCAATCGCCCAGAAGGCGTCTTCCAGTTCGCCCAAAACGTCCCAACCCACCACCGCCAGCGTTTTCTGGCGCAGCGCGTTAAACGAGTCGTTCACCCGCTCGCTCAAATAGGCGCTGGGCGCGCGCACGCCCAGCAGCGTATCCAGCCTGTATAACCCATCGGCATCCGGCGCGTTTTCCTGCTCGATATACAGCGGCTGCGGCACGCCCAGGCCCAACCCGCCGGAATTCACCAGCGCGGCGGGCAGCGGCGTCCCGCTCCAGACCGGGCCGGTTGACCCCGGCGCAACTTGCAGCACCAACGTGGAAATCCCCGTTTCGGTAAACGGGGTAACGATCAACTGCGTGCTTTCAAACGAATCCACCGCAAAAACCAGGCTCGACCCGTCCGGCGCCCAGGCGGGCGCGCGGCCCCGCTCCAGAACCTGCGCTTCGGCTTGGGGGTCATCGGCGGGTTTGACAAAGATTTTTTCTGCCCCTTCATCCAGGGCGCTAAAAGTCAGCAGTTTACCATCAGGACTCCACCTGGGGCGGTCTTCCTGGCGGGTCGGCGTGCCGGTCAGGTTGATCGAGGCCTCATCGCTTGGATTATCGAGAGAAAAGATATAAATGTCGGCGTTACCATCACGCAGCGAAACAAAAGCGATGCGCCGGCCATCCGGCGACCAGGCCGGCGCAAAGTCCGGCGCGGCGTGGCTCGTCACGCGCTGGGCCGGCTGCGAGCCGTCCACCGGCGCGACGTATATATCCAGATTGCCGCCCTGGTAGCTTTCATAGGCCAGCCACAGCCCGTCGGGACTCCAGCTTGGCGCAGCCTGGAAGGACAAATCGTAGGTCAGGCGCGTGGTCGCCCCGGACGCCAGATCGTAAACGTAAATTTCCCAGTTACCATCCTGGTTCGAGGCATAAGCCAGCCGGCGGCCATCCGGCGACCAGGCCGGGTCACGCTCGTCGGCGGGGCTGTTGGTGAGCCGCAGCGGCGTCCGGCTGCCGACGTTCACCACCCAGATATCGGTCTGGCCGCGCTCGCGGGTGCTGTAGGCCAGGCTGCCCTGCACTTCCAGCACCGAAGGCAGCGCCGTCGCCGTCGGGACCGGCGTGGCGGGCAGGCTGGGCGCTGTAGCCGCCGCCGTCCCCGGCGTGGTATCGGAAAAATTCACCAGCCCGGCGCCGACCGGGCCGGATGGGACAAACCCGGCGCGATTATCCGGCGTGGTGGCCCACCACACCACAAAAAGCAGCGCCGCCAGCAGCACCACCATCATCCCGCTCAACACGCGGTTCTGCGCCCGCAGCGGGTCCTCGGTCAGGCCAGCTTCCAGTTCCGCCCGCGCAGCCCGGCGCGCCATCGTGCCGGAAACCGCCGCCCCGGCAGATCGCGTGGCGCGGCCTGAAGTTCGCCGCCCCGCGCTGAGAAAAAAGAGCGCGATACTGCCGATCACGCCCAGGATGGCCCGCACAACAGACCAGACCACCAAAGCCAGCCGGCGCAGCAGGTTGAAGACAAAACGCGCGACCGCCGCAATCACCCCAAACAGGCCGCCAGCCGCCGCGCTGCCGCCGCGCCGCACCGCGCCGGTGAGGGAACTTATACCCTCCAGTGTGGCCTGCGCCAGGGCGGCGCTGCTTTTCAGAATGACCACGCCGACCTTATCGGTCAGACGATAAAAGCGTACCAGCATTCAACAACCGATCTCAGCGTTACGATCCACGCCGTCCATTGTACTGGCAAATGGCTGTCCCAGCAATCCGGCTCAAAACAGCGCCGGCAGAAACCTGAACTGTTGAATTAAAAAGCTGTTCGCCAGCAAAATTGACCTGTAATAAATATTGATGTACCGTTATAGCATCGCTCGCCAGTCAGGAGGACACCGGATGTCGCCCAGGAAATGGATCGCGCTTGCTCTCACCCTTACCACCCTCATCTTAACCGCCGTGCCTGTATCGGCGCAGCAGACCGTCCATACCGTCCAGCCGGGTGAAAACCTGTTCCGCATCGCGCTGCATTATGGGGTGGGCATGGAAGCCATCGCCCAGGCTAACGGCATTACCGACATGCGGCGTATTCTGGCCGGCCAGCAGCTTATCATTCCGAATTATGACCCAACCCCACCGGTGGTTGAAAATCCGCTGGTCGCCAGCACCCCCAGCTATCACACCGTCCAGCGCGGCGAAAACCTGGATAACATCGCCCGGCTGTACGGGTTAACCCGCGACCAGCTTATGCAGAGCAACAACATCACCAATCCCAACCTGATTTATCCCGGCCAGCAGCTTCTGGTCTGGACGGCTGCCGCCGAGCCGCTGCCCCTCGAAGCCCTGCCGTCCGAACCCGTCCCGGTCGAAAACATCCCGGCTGCCCCGGTCGAAGCCGCCCCACCGCCCGCCGATACCACTTATGTCGTCCAGCCCGGCGAGCATCTGGCTCAGATCGCGCGGCGTTTCGGCCTTAACTGGGCGATCATCGCCCAAGCCAACAATCTCGGCAACCCTAATCAGATTTACAGCGGGCAGACGCTCATCATCCCGGCGGCATCCGGCGAAGTGTCCGCTGGCGGTGGATACGCGGCTTCCTACAGCCCGCCGTCCCCGACCATCTGGAGCGGCAAACAAGTGGTCGTTGACCTAAGCGATTCGCGCGTGTACGCCTACCAGGACGGCGTGCTGCTGCGCGATGTGTTGGTATCCACCGGCCTGCCGGCCACGCCGACCGTTGTGGGCGATTTTAAGGTTTACGTCAAATATCCGGCGCAGACCATGAGCGGGCCGGGTTATTACCTGCCGGATGTTCCGTATGTGATGTACTTCTACCAGGGATATTCCCTGCATGGCACGTACTGGCACAGCAATTGGGGACAGCCGATGAGTCACGGCTGCGTCAATATGCCCACGCCGGAGGCGGAGTGGTTTTTTAACTATTTTGTGGATGTCGGCACGCCGGTGCGCGTGCAGTATTAAAAGTGGCCTGATAATAAGGCACAGCGTTTGTTAAGGGCGCTGTGCCTGTTTTTTCCCGGCTGGCGTTTGGGTTACAACCCCAGGATTGCGGCGTTTGTTTTCATCGCCTCCAGCACGATCTGGATATGTTCATCGAGCGGCACGCCCAGCCGTTCCGCCGCGTGTTCGATTTCCCGCCGGTTGACGGGCGCGGCGAATAATTTATCCTTCCACTTTTTCTTCACCGAGGATAGCTGGACATCTTGGATGCTTTTTGAGGGGCGCACCAGGGTCACAGCGATCAAAAACCCGGTCAGCTCATCCACCGCCACCAGCGTCTTTTCCATATCCGATTCCGGCTGCACGCCCGTGATTTCCTCAGCGTGCGACAGGATAGCGCGCACAATTTCCTCCGGCACACCGCGCTCCCGCAGAATGCGCGAACCTACGACCGGATGGCCTTCAACCGCTACATCAGGATACCGCTCGTAATCAAAGTCGTGCAAAAGGCCGGTAATACCCCAGGTATCGGCATCACCGTTAAAACGGGGCGCGTAGGCGCGCATGGCGGCCTCTACCGCCAGCATGTGCCGCCGCAGCGACTCGCTGGCCGTAAACTCGGTGACGACAGCCCAGGCCTGTTCGCGGTTCATCCCCCCCCCTCATAAACGCGGATTTTGATTTCCATCGGTTCGCCAATTTTGCGCTGATTCGGCGTCCGCAGCTCCCAGACGCCGGTGTATTCCGCCCCGCGCACCGGCGTTTTACCGACAAAACGCAGTTCGACCTGCCCGCCGACAGCTACCCGCTCCTGGATGAAAATGCGCGGCCCGGCATTAAAACTCTCGCCTTCAATATAATTCAGAAATGTGTTCGGCTCCCAGTCGCACGTACCCGTATTTTGCAGCAGAATCTTGCGCTCGTAAGGCCGGTTGGCCGGATAAATATCGTTATCCGGCGGCTCCTGTTCCAGAACAGCGTAATCAAACCGGCAGGCCGTCGCGGTGGCGCTTTGAATCGCGGCCAGCACAACTGCCGTTTCGGTGGCATTGGGCGAAGGCGTCCAGGTCGGCGTGCGCGTGGGCGTATGACTCGGCGCAGGGGTGCGGCTTGGTGTGAGGGTAAACGTCGGCGGTGAAGTTGGCGTTGTGGTTGGCGCGCGCGTGGGCGTATCGCTTGGCGCAGGGGTTTGGGTAGAACGAACGGTAGGCTGTGCCGTCTCGCTCGGCGGGCGCTCCGTCGGCGCGCGAACTGGCGTATCAGAAGGTTGTACGGCGGCGTCGGTAGGCACGGCAGCAGCCGCCTCATCCGTTGCTTCCGCCGTCGGCGTCGCAGTCGGCGTCCCGATGCCGATGGCGGAAAATACGCCGCTGGCCGCGCCGACCAGCACCAGAGCCGCCACCAGCACGACAGCCACCCCAGCCCATCGCCACCGGCGTGAACTCTGGCGGTTAAGGACTGCCGGCAGCGGAATTTCCTGCGTTGGCGTATCGTCGCGCAGGATACGCACCGTTTCTTGTTCGGGAGATTGCAGCAGCACCGGACGTTCACCGCTCGCGCCGGCCTCAACCGGCTCACCCCGCTCGGCGCGCTCCAGGTCTCGAATGAAGTCGGCAGCCGACTGGTAACGATCATCCGATTCTTTAGCGATGGCCTTAGCGATAATGCGATCTATCGCCTCCGGCAGGTCGGGTTTAAACGTCCGCGCCAGCGGGGTGGGCGTATTAAGATGCTTCAGAATGATCGCCAGCGGCGTTTCGGCGTCATACGGCAGTTTGTTTGTGACCAGTTGAAACAGGATAATGCCCAGCGAATACAGGTCAGAGCGTTCGTCGCCTGCCTCGCCCAACCCCTGTTCGGGAGCCATATAAGCCGGCGTGCCGACCATGCCGCCGCTGGCAGTGAACTGCGCGCCCGTCACGATTTTGGCGATGCCGAAGTCCGTCAGCACTACCCGGTTATCATGATCGAGCATCAGGTTGGCCGGCTTCACGTCCCGGTGAATCATGTTACGGCTGTGCGCGTAGGCCAGCGCCCCCGCCGCTTCCCGGATGATCCGCAGCGATTCCGCCATCGGCATCAGGTTTCCTTGATCGGACAAACCCTGCAAACGGTCTTTCAGCGTTGGCCCTTCGACCAGCTCCATGACCATGTAGTAACTTTCGCTGGGCGGGTCGTAATCAAAGTCATATACCTGAACGATGTTAGGATGTTTGAGTTTGGCGACGTTCTGCGCTTCTCGTTCAAAGCGCCCTTTAAATTCGGGGTCATCGGCCAGAAAAGCATGTAAAACCTTGATCGCAACATAACGATCAAGGCTGGCATGGTAGGCACGAAACACTTCCGCCATACCGCCACGCCCCAGGCGCTCGATAACGTCGTACTTGCCTATTTTTCGATTCAACACGCGCACGCCTTACGGTTGTGAGAATGCGGTTGAGTATACTTTATCTTAACCACATTCTCAACCAATCCTAACCCAAGAAAGCCGCCTTAGCCACCCGCGCTAACGCCCTGGATTCCGCCTTCCGTCATCTGGCGAGCGTCCAACACCCGGTCGGCTTCCTCCGCCGACAGATACCCCAATTCCACCACGATATCGCGCACGCTGCGGCCTTCTTCCAGCGATTTCATGGCGACCTCTTTACCCTTGTTATACCCGATGATCGGGTTTAATGCCGTAACCAGAATGGGATTGCGCGCCAGCCAGCCCTCAGCCTGCTTGCGGTTGGCGATCAGCCCGACCACGCACTTTTCGGTAAAAGCGCGCACCGCGCCGATCATGACATGCATCATCTCGAACAGGTTATGGGCGATTATCGGCATCATCACGTTCAGTTCAAGCTGCCCGGCCTGCCCGGCCAGCAGAATAGTGGTATCGTCGCCGATAACGTGGAACATTGCCATATTCAGCATTTCGGCCAGCACCGGGTTGACCTTACCTGGCATGATCGAAGACCCCGGCTGCACCGTCGGGCAGGTCAGCTCTGCCAGCCCGGTCGTCGGGCCGCTGGCGAGCAGGCGGATGTCGTTGGCAACCCGAATCAGGTCTTGCGCCACCGTCCGCAGCGCCCCGGAGAAAAATACCGCGTCCTGCATGGACTGCATGGACTCGAACAGATCATCGGACTCGTAGAGTTTCAGCCCGCTCAGTTCGCTTAATTTGACGACCATCCGCCGGTGATATTCGGGATGGGCATTCAAACCGCTGCCGACTGCCGTGCCGCCGATACCCAACCGGCGCAGTCCTTCGGCAGCCTGTTCGATCTTCTGGATGCCGCGTTCGATGGCCTTCGCCCATGCGCCGATTTCCTGCCCCAGACGAACCGGCACGGCGTCTTGCAGGTGGGTGCGCCCGCTTTTGACGATGCCGTCCCATTCCGCAGCCTTCGCCCGTAAGGCGTATTCCAATGTCCGTAGAGTATTCACCAGTTCTTCCAGCCGCCACAGTGCGCCCAGCCGGATCGCCGTCGGGATAGTGTCGTTGGTGCTTTGCGCCATATTCACGTGGTCGTTGGGATTAACCGGCTTTTTCGGGTCATCCAGACTAAAGCCCAGGATTTCATTGGCACGATTGGCAATCACCTCGTTGGTGTTCATATTGTGGCTGGTTCCGGCCCCGGCCTGGAATACGTCCACCACAAAATGATCGTTGAATTTGCCCGCCAACACCTCGTCCGCCGCCTGCATGATGGCGCGCGCCATCGGCGCTTCCAGCAGCCCCAGGTCGAGATGCACCTCCGCCGCCGCCCGTTTGATGAGCGCCATAGACCAGATAAAAGCCGGGTACGGCTTCAAACCGCTGACTGGAAAATTCTCAACGGCGCGCTGGGTTTGAGCGCCATAATACGCGCTGGCCGGGACATTAACCGGCCCTAAAGAGTCTTTTTCAACACGAAACTCGGTCATAGTAAATGTTTAACTCCTGGTAAATTCCAAACAAAAAGGCGGCCATATTGTACCGCCTTTTATGCTCTCTGACGACGAGTCGGCTACTTGGCCGCTGCGTAACGGCGCGCCACTTCCGCCCAGTTCACCACGTTCCACCAAGCCGCCACATAATCGGCGCGGCGGTTCTGGTAGTTCAGATAGTAGGCATGTTCCCACACATCCAGCCCCAGAATCGGCGTTTTACCTTCCATCAGCGGCGTATCCTGATTTGGCGTGGAGGTGATGCTCAGGCCGCCCGCGCCGGCCACCAGCCAGGCCCAGCCAGAGCCGAAGCGCCCCATCGCCGCCGCCGAAAACTGCTCTTTAAAAGCAGCAAAGCTGCCAAACGCTGCATTGATGGCCGCCGCCAGGTCGCCGGTCGGTTCGCCGCCTGCGTTGGGGGCCATAATCAGCCAGAACAGGTTATGGTTGGCGTAACCGCCGCCGTTATTGCGAACGGTCGTCCGAATGTCCTCCGGGATGCTGTCCAGCGCCCCCAGCAGTTCTTCAATGGATTTCGACTGAAGGTCGGGGTATTTCTCCAGCGCCTTGTTCAGGTTGGTCGTGTATGCAGCATGGTGCTTGCCATGATGAATTTCCATTGTGCGCGCGTCAATATGCGGCTCAAGCGCGCTAAACGCATACGGCAGATTTGGCAGTTCGAAGGCCATGATCTCGCTTCTCCTTCTGTTAATAATCCACAACCAATATCAGGTATGGCAAACTATCCTGGTGCATCAACAAGATGAGAATGCCTACCGCTGACAGTGGGCTTAAGCCCACTGCCAGTATGCAGATCAAGATGGTTCATATACTAGCATAATTACGATGGGTTGTCGAAGGATACTGGACGAAAGGACAGAACTCTAACGCTATTCTGATATGTCCATTTTCGCGCGGCTCTTTGACCTGCATCCTCGCTTGATGTTAGGATAATGCAGATCTGTGGCCGGGGCGCACGTCGGCGCGCTCCGGTCGTTATCTGCCCAAAGGCATACCATGACCGAAGCACAACCCCTCAGCCTGGCGCGCCCGCAGGCGACTCTGCGGGCTTATCTGGTGATCGTAATTGGCATCGCCGCCATTTCAATGGGTTCCATCTTCATCCGGCTGGCACAGCAGGAAGGAATGCCCTCGCTGATGATCGCCGCAGGCCGCCTGGGGATCGCCTCGCTCATCCTGACGCCGCTCGCGCTGCGCCGCCACGCCGACGAAATCCGCCGCCTTCAACGCAGCGACCTGGTTTTTGCCGCCATCGCCGGCCTGTTCCTGGCCGCGCATTTTGCCACCTGGGTGCTGTCGCTGGAATATACCAGCGTATTAATCAGCGTTGTGCTGGTTAATACTCATCCCCTGTGGGTGGCGCTGCTAGAAGTGTTTTTTCTAAAAGCGCGGCTGGCCCGTCCGGTCATCATCGGCTTGGTGATCGGCATTACCGGCAGCGCGGTTGTAGCCGGGCTGATTAACAACCTGCTCGCCGGCCTAGGAGTCGTTATCCCGGCGGAAGGTATCGTGACGGTTGGTGAAAGTCCGCTGTTAGGCAGCCTGCTCGCCCTAGCCGGAGCGATGACCGTCGCCGTGTATTTCACCATCGGGCGCAAGCTGCGCGGCGGACTGTCCCTGCTGGTTTATATCTGGCTGGTGTACAGCTGCGCGGCCATTACTTTGCTGCTGGCGGTGCTGCTGATGGGCATCTCGATCATCGGCTACAGCCTACAGGGGTATATCTGGCTGGTGAGTATGGCGCTCATCCCGCAGTTGATGGGGCATACTTCATTCAATTATGTACTCAAGTTTTTTCCGGCCACTTATGTCAGCATCGCCACCCAGCTTGAGCCGGCGGCCAGCGCGGCGATTGCCTATTTCCTGTTCCGGGAAACGCCGCTGCCCTTCCAGATCGTCGGCAGCGTGGTCATCCTGGGCGGCATCATCCTGGCGACGCTGGGGCAAACTCGTTCGGCCTGATACGCTCTCGCACCAATAGAGCGCATACCAACCATGTTTAGTGCCATAAAACGCCGGCATATCCACTTGGTTATGTTCGTGAGCATCCTGGCCGGTTCGACCGCCCTCATCTTCGGGCCGCTTGTCCAGGCGCGCCCTACCCTGCCAGCGCCTCATCCAGGTTAAAGCCCAGGTAGCTCGAAGGCCCCGGCCAAATTTCCAGCGCAGGAATATCCTCCGGCAGCATCACGGGGGACATCAAACCGCGCCATACACCGTCATAAGCCAGTTCTTGCAGCGTATAATCCACCAGCAGCCGGAAATCCAGATCATTACGCGGCACGGCCAGCGCCCGGTACGTCCGGCTGTACCAGGGGTCAAGCGCTTCGCCCCGCGTGGTGATCCGCAGCAGACCCGGATTCGCCTCCAGATGCGGGATAAGTTTCAGACTGTCGCCAAAAACCACATCGGCGTTTTCTTCCACCAGCATATTGAAGGCCGCATCCTGCTCCCGCAAAATAGTAAAGATGCGAACGCTGCTGTTCACGGTCTGTGCCAGCGCATTCACCCTGTCGGCAGCCCCCGGCTCGCTGGCGAAGATACCCACCCACCGCCCACGAAGGCTGTTAAACGTCTCGTAGGATGCATTCTGTTCGACCATCAGCCGCTCGCCATGCAGCAGATAAAATCCGGTCAGGCCAACCCGGTCGACCAGCGCCCAATCCAGCGGCACATTCACCGCCAGATCGGCCTGCCCCGCCGCCACCAGATCAACCGCGTTACCTGCGCTGTTGGGGATAAACTCCACACTTACACCCCAACGGGCGGCCATCGCCTCAACCAGCGCCCGGTTGAGTGCATCCAGCCGTTTTTCGCTCTCCGGCGCATCCGGCTGGAGTTCGGCAGCGCCCGCCACGCGCACCACCCGCGCCGACTGCAAACGCGGCACGACATACTGCGCCGGATACGGCACATCCCCGCCGAACAACGCCGGGGTCGGCGCTTCGTCACCCACGTTCGCCCACAGCGGCAGGGCGCTTTCTGGGTAGTTCACACCTTCAAAGTAGGCTTGGTGAATTTCGTTCAGGCGGCCTGTCTTTTTCAGATATTGCAGGGTGCGATTGACCAGATTGCGAAAGTTCACATCCTGCCTCGGCAGGACAACAGCATAAGGCTCCGGCGAAACCGGCTCGTCTAGCAGGCGT
Source organism: Anaerolineae bacterium (assembly GCA_026645945.1). Classification (GTDB taxonomy): domain Bacteria; phylum Chloroflexota; class Anaerolineae; order Aggregatilineales; family Phototrophicaceae; genus CFX2. Next base: position 20,152 of record JAPKMO010000035.1, on the reverse strand, counting down.
ACTAGACTGAGATCGGGAATGACCCGTGTTAGCTGCACGCGGTTTTCGACCACACCGTCCACTTCGCCGGTCAGCAGCGCCGTCACGGCCCGGTCAAGCGTTAGATAGGGTATCACCGTCACCGTAAAGCCGGCGCGCTGCTGCCAGACGGCGACAGCCTGCTCCCCCGGATACCCTAGTACCACGCCGATTCGCCGCCCGACCATCGCCGCCAGCGAAACCGCCCCATCATCAGCGCGGACGGCCATCGCCTGAAACGTTGGGTAGTAAGTCTGACTGAACTCCACCATGCCATCTAGTTCCCGGCGGTGAACCTGCGCCGCGACGACCATATCCACATCACCACTCCGCAGCGCGTCGAGCGCCGTCTGGCGCGTAACCTGCACCGGCTCGAACGTCAGCCCCCAGGTTTCCACCAGGCTGCGCGCCAAGTCGGCGTCAAAGCCGGCCACTTGGCCGCGAATGTTCAACTCGCCGAAGGGCGGCAGATTATACAGCAGGCCGACGCGCACCTTGCCTTCGCGCTGAATGCGCGCAGTTGTGGATTCCGCCAGCAGCGCGTCACTTATGCCGGCTGCGTCCGCCGTTGGCGCGAGGGTTGGCGGAACAAGCGTCGGCACGGGGTTTTCCTGCGCGATGGCCGGCAGTGGGGCCATACCGAGCAGCAGACCGGCCACCATCAGAATCAAAAACGACTTAGAAGACATTATCATCTACCGTAAACGTCATTTGCCAGAATGTAGTCCAGAACGGCATCCGGGACAAGATAACGCACGCTGGCCCCCCGGCGCAGCCGTTCCACAATTTCAGTTGAGGAAATGCCGATCAGCGGCGCTTCAATCATCGTCACCCGCTCGGCCAATCCCGGCAAAACCGCCTCGTGCATGTCGGGATAAACCACATCGCCGGGACGGCGCACCACCCCCAGCCGGCACAGGCGAATAAGCGCCGCCGGACGAAACCAGCGCGGTAGGTCGCGCAGCGAATCGCCGCCCATCAGGAAATACAGCTCCGCGCCGGGGTACAACCCCTGCACGATTTCCACCATATCCAGCGAATAATGCGGGCCGGGGCGGTCTACATCTATCCGCGAAAGCACAAAACGGGCATTATCGCCAATCGCCCGTTCGAGCATCGCCAGACGGTGCTGAACGTCGGTTTTTTGTTCGCTGCGTTTGTGGGGCGGGTCTGCCGCCGGGACAAATAACAGCCGGAAGAGGTCTAACGTTTCGGCGGCATATTCGGCCAGGATGAGATGCCCGATATGCGGCGGGTCGAACGTGCCGCCCAGGATGCCAATCCGCTGCATTATTCCGACCACTCAAGTTCGTGTTCGCCGATATAGACGGTATCGCCCGGCTGAACGCCGGCTTCCTCCAGCGCGGCAGAAACCCCCAACGCCTCCAGTATGTTTTGAAAACGCATCACAGCCTCGTCGTAATCCCAGTACGTCATGGCCGCCGCGCGCTCGATGCGCCTGCCGGATACGCGGAATACCCCCTCATCCTCATGGGTGATGGTAAACGCCTGTTCATCCTCCGGCAGCTCGTAAACCGGCATTTCATCCAGCGAGATACGGGTTTCCTCCGGTAGTGTTTCAACTGTTTGGAAAACACGCTGCACCAGCGCGCGCACGTTTTCCTGGGTAGCGGCGGAAATCGCCATCGGCTGCACGCCGCGCGCCTTCAGCGCCTTTTCGACCTCCGACCAGCGTTCGCGCGCTGTGGGAATATCCATTTTGTTGTAGACGACAATCTGCGGTTTTTGCCCCAGCCGCTCGTCGTACAGCGCCAGTTCCGAGTTGATCTGGCTGTAGTCGGCCAGCGGGTTTTCACCCCCGCCGTCCAACAGATGCACCAGAACGCGCGTCCGCTGCACATGCCGCAAAAAGGCGTGTCCCAGGCCGACCCCCAGGTGCGCGCCTTCGATCAGGCCGGGGATGTCCGCCACCACCAGATCACGGTCGTCATAAACTACCACGCCCAGGTTCGGCTCCAGCGTGGTAAAGGGATAATCGGCGATTTTCGGCCTGGCATTGCTGATAACCGACAGCAGCGTGGACTTGCCAGCGTTCGGCACGCCGACGATGCCCACATCGGCAATCAGACGCAGTTCGAGCAGCAGCCAGCGTTCCTGTCCGGGTTCGCCCTTCTCCGCGATCTGCGGCGCCTGATTGGACGGCGTGGCAAACCGGGCATTTCCGCGCCCACCCCGCCCGCACTACCGTACCCGGCGGCACTTCCACTTCCAGATTATCTGCGCTGGCGCCGGTCTGGTTTTTGTTCCGGCCCCGCCCGCCGGAGCTGGCTTTAAAGTGGATTCGCTTCTGGAACGGCGAGAAGGTATTCAGCTTCGGGTTGACCTTCAGAATGACATCGCCGCCCCGCCCGCCATCGCCGCCGGATGGGCCGCCGCGCGGCACAAACTTCTCGCGGTGGAAGGCAATCGCGCCATGTCCCCCATCCCCGCTGCGAACGTAGATTTTGACTTCATCGAACATCACAAACCACTTCGGTTATCTTTTGTTTAACACATCAATTCAGGCAGGTCATCCGGCTGCCCGGCGCGATACCAGGCAATCGTCGCGCGCGCTCCTATACGGAAATCGGTCGGCACGAAACCCAACTCCCGCCGGGCTTTATCGCTGGAGACGCGCCAGTTATTATAAACATACGACCGCAAATTAAGCGGCCAGAACGGCTCCTGACGTGTAACCAGCGCCAGAGCCTCCAGAAAACGCGCCGTCGTAATGCCCAACCAGTCGGGAATCAGCAGACGCGGCCAGCGAATGTTCGCCTCCTGGCAGATGATGTCAAACGCTTCTTTGTGCGAAATCCAATCCCCACAGATGTTATACACCGCCCCCAGGCGGCCACATTCCAGCCCCCTCATCACGCCCTGCACCACGTCGGCGATGTAAGCCGGGAAGATGATATAGCGCCCACCGTTGATTTGCATGATGATGCCGCGCATGGGATCTTTAAAAAACAGCCGATTAAACGCATAATGCCCCAGCGGCCCGTAATAAGCTCCTGGCCGCAGCACAACCACCGGCACGCCCTGTTCACGATGCGCGCGCATAACCATCTGTTCGGCCTGCCATTTGCTGCGCTGGTAGGCATCTGCCGGGCGCGGCGGATAAGTCTCGTCAATCACATGCGCCGGGTCAGGATGACCGATAACGGCGATGGTGGAAATATGGATAAACCGCTCAACACTGGCTCTCGCCGCCGCCTTCAGCACGTTTTCCGTGCCGCGTATATTGGTCGCCGCAAAGGCGTTTTCATCACCCCAAAAGCGGAACATCCCCCCGGCGTGAATGACATACCGGCAGCCATCCACCCCCTTCAGCAGCGTATCGGCATCCAGCAGGTCGCCTTCAACGACCGTCAGGCGAGGATAACGCTTCAACCAGGGGTGATCCGCCGGGCGACGGGTCAGCACGCGCAGGTTAAAACCCGCCCGGCACAATTCAGGGATAAGATGCCGTCCCAAAAATCCGGTTCCACCGGTGACAAAAATCATGCCTGTACCGCCCTGTGTTGAAATGCGCCGCGAATGGACCCCGATTGGGGTTCAGGCTTAACTGTCCCGGCCACTGGCCGCCGGCAGATGGAACGACATCAGCACACGCCCTGGCGCTTTGGAACGCTCCAAACCGGAGGGTAATTCCTGGATGAAGGTTTCAATCTTCCAGCGGCGGGCGCGCCCATCATAAACCATTTGGTAAACCACCACGCCGTCGCCCAAATCCTGCGTGTGCAAACGGACGCCTGTGCGGCGATCATAAGTCGCCATGCGCCGCTGAGTCTGGCGGTCAATCACCAGGCAGCGGCGGCCATCTTCCGAAAAATATCGCACCTGCACCTGATGATCGGCACGCAGTACGCCGGCAAAACGGGCCTGTCCCTGCCCACGCAGCGCCCTGAAACGTTTGAGATACGCGCCGTCCAGATAGCAGGCATCATCGCCGGGCTGTCGGGGAGATTCCAGCATCTCAAGTGACTGCATCCACTGAAGGGTTTCCAGATAGTGGGCGCGCGCCTGCGCCACCACTTCTTCAGGTGCCATCCATTCCGCCTTACGAGCAGCCCCGGCGTGCAGCCGTCGCAGTTGGCCCACCCAGGGGATTGATTCGGAGTTGTTCAAGGCAGCCGCCATCACCACAACCAGTAAAACAAAAACAAGCGCCCATACCATACGCGCTGTAACCTGATTTTTGATCCGGTTGTGACAACTCTACCAGCAGGCCGGGGAAAACGCAACGGTCAGCGGGGGCGCTCTTTCAGCGCCATCCAGATGTTCTGGCGCAGTTTTGCCATGCTCACTGGCTTCACCAGGTACACATCAACCTTTGCCACCGACAGCGCGAAGGACTGCTGGTTGGGCGAGGAGGTCGGCTCAGCCATCACGATAATCGGCAGATCGCGCAGGGTGGCAATTTCTTTGACCTTCCCCAGCATCTCCCAGCCGTGCATATCGGCCAGTTCCAGGTCCATGATGAGCAGATGCGGCGGCGCATCCTCCAGCAGTTGCAGCCCTGATGCCGCCGTCTCTGCCGTCTGCACGCTCATGCTCATTTCCCGGCACAAACCCCCTATAGCCGCGCGATCATCGTCGGCGCGAACAACCAGCACCACACACTTACCCTGTGTTATGGAGGTATCCGTCTGGCTGGCAATTACGGTCGCCAGATCATCCGGCTCCATGCCGTGTTCATCCTGGGGGTGCACATTTTCGCTCCGGCTGCTTTCGCTGAAAGCCACCGCCGCATCTTTGAACATCTCCGGCGCGCGGCTGACCAACCGCCGCTGCGCCCCCTCAACTTCCGTAAAGTGGCGAAACGGCGCGCCGTTTTTTCCCATAATAGCGACCAGATCGCCGCGTTCAAACGCGGACAGTTCATCGCCCAGACCAAGTGTATGCAGCAGCACCCGGACGGATTCTAACTGTGATTTCGGCAGCGTGGTATTCAGATAATACGTGCGTATCCGGTTACGCATCCGCTGCATGGTTTTCAGTTCAACGTCAAAGCGTTTGCCCTCCGGCAGCGCGTACAGCCAGACGTAATGGCGGTTATAGTGTTCGACACGCCCGGCTGCCTTCAGTTGATTGAGTTCATAATCGGTGATTGCATGGCCGAAACCATCCCGGTCAAACTGCCGGTAGCGCCCGGTCAGCAAATCCTGAACGCGCGTTTCGTCCCACTGGACGACGAACGCGCCATCCGCCATGATAAACACGTACTGGCGCGGCACTGCTGAACCGCTGAAAACCTTGCTCATCCATTCCTCCAGCGTTCGCCTGCTGCGGAAGGCAGGGCGCTGCTGGCGCGTGCGACCATCACAACCGAAGCTCTTTTACAGCTTGACAAAATACGACGCTGCCGCCCGATCAATTAATTCCTTGGTCAGCGCCGGCGGCTGGTTTACATACGTCGCAATATCAATCAGCTGAGCGATCAAGTCACGCGGATGCACCGCCCGCAGAGGACGGTCATGATTGATGTACCATTCTTTGAGCAGGTAAGCCAAGACGTTTTCATCATATTTGACCCGCTTGGCCTCGCACACACGCTTGAAGATGTCGCGGAACTGTTCGTAGGTCGGGTCGCCGATCTCGATTTTGTGGCGAATACGGCGCAGAAAAGCCTCATCCACCAGGTCGCGCGGGTCAAGGTTGGTCGAAAATACGATCAGGACGAAAAACGGGATTTCGATCTTTCGCCCGGTATGCAGAGTCAGGAAGTCCACGCCTTTTTCCAGCGGCACAATCCAGCGGTTGAGCAGGTCGCGGGGACGCACCTGCTGGCGGCCAAAGTCGTCAATCAAGAACATGCCGCCGTTGGCCTTCATCTGGAAAGGCGCTTCGTAAAACTTGTTCGTATCGTCGTAAACCAGGTCCAGCCCGGCCAGCGTCAGCTCGCCGCCGACCATAATCATCGGGCGGCGGATGCGAACCCAGCGCGGGTCGGTAATCAACCCCGTACCGTGTTTAACGCGGGCTTCCTTCTCCGAAAGCTGGTGGTTCACGCTGTCGAAAATGCGGATTACCTGGCCGTCTATGTCTATCGCGTAGGGAACCCACACATCATCGCCCAAGATCATGCGCCCGATGGTTTCCGCCACCGTCGTTTTACCGTTGCCGGGCGGCCCGTACAGAAAGATCGAACGCCCCGAATTGACCGCCGGGCCGATGCGCCCCAACATCTCGTCGGAGATGACCAGGTGCTGCATCACGCCGCGCAGTTCTTCTTCGTGTACGATCAGCCGTTCCCGATTCTGCGCTCGCTGCGAGGCCACATAAGTACTCAGCGTGACCGGCGCCGGGCCGGCATACTGCGACCGTTCGGTCGCCTCCCGCGCCTTTTCCGAACCCTTGCTCGAAATCACATACTGGTACGAGGATTCGCCAAATCCGCCCGAACCACGCACTTCCACATATTTTTCGCGCTTTAAAAACTCCATGATCGTCTCCAGCACGCCGACATAAGGCAGCTTGACGATCTCGCTGATTTCATGCCCGGCCATCACCCCGCCCAGATAAAGCACCTTCAGCACCAGATCGGCCAGATTAAGCAGGTTTAAACCGGTGTCCTCCAGTTTGTTCAGCGGCGGCGGCGTCCAGGCCATTGGATCGCTCGGCGGCTGCCCCAGCGGCGAAGTCTGGCCCAGTTTTTTGATGGTCGGCTGCCCCGGACGCGGCAGATTACGTGTGGGTTGATCGGACATAGATGATCTTCCTTAAAGTCGCTTGATTAATTTCATTATATAGATGCTGCTCTAAGCGCACAAGCAGCATTGAGTCAACGCGCTTTTTCAGGTATAGTCAACATGGGTTCCTAAACGACAAACAATCAGAAATCAACGAACACAGCATGATAGACCGTATTCAATGGTTGGGTCATGGCGGCTTTTTCATCCAGGGGCCGCCGCTGATCTACATTAATCCCTGGCGAATTGCCCGTCATACCTTCCTGGCCGATGTTATCCTCGTCGGTCATGACCACTACGATCACTGCTCGCTGGCCGATATTGACAAGCTGCGCGGCCCCGAAACGCTGGTTGTGGGCAATGAGCGCGTCGCCCGCGAAGTCCCCGGCTGCACCGTGCTGCGCCCCTGGCAAAGCCTGGCCGTTGACCGCGCCAGCATCAAAGCCGTCCCGGCTTATTCCCCCACAAGCTGGCAGCACCCCCTCAGCGATGGCGGTCTGGGATTTATCATTTCCGTCAATTATTTTGACATCTATTATGCAGGGGATACGCAGATCATCCCGGAAATGGAACGCATCCACCCAGATATTGCCATCCTGCCGATTGATGGCAGCGGCACGCTGACGATCGGTGAAGCGGTTGAGGTCGTCAAAAAAATGCGCCCCCGCTGGGTCATTCCCAGCAATTGGGGACCGCTGACCGAGGGCGCTTCGGAACTGGACGTGATGCAGTTCAAACGCGAGATCGGCGGGCGTGCAGAGGTCATTATCCCTACCGCGCCGCTGCGCCTGAGTTTTGAACCAGAGGTTTAAAAAGATGCTAAGGGCGAACCGGCGATGGGTTCGCCCCTGCTTTTTTCATGCCGCCGGGTTCAGTTTCCCGTCGTCGGCCCAGGTCAGTTCTACGTCGCCCTCGCCATGAATGCGTGGGCGCTTTTTATTGTTGATGACATCGGCATCAATAATCACTTTGCGGATGTCGTCCCGCCCCGGCACTTCAAACATCACGTCCAGCAGCCGGCTCTCGATGATCGAACGAAGGCCGCGCGCACCTGTCCCACGCTGAAGCGCCAGATCAGCTGCCGCGCCCAACGCCGACTCCTCAAAAACCAGCTCAACGTCGTCCAGCGCCAGCAGGTGCAGGTATTGTTTGGTAAGCGCGTTTTTCGGCTCCACCAGAATTCGCATCAGGGCATCCCGGTTCAGCGGCTCGACATTGACCAGCACCGGCATACGTCCGACGAATTCCGGAATCATGCCATAAGCCATCAGGTCTTCGGGGCTAAGTTCCCGCAGCAGCGCGCCCTCGTCGCGGTCGAGCGCGCGTTCGTCGTCGGTATGGAAACCCAGCCGGCCTTTCAACCCAACACGCTTGCGGATGTGGTCTTCAATGCCATCGAACATCCCGCCGCAAATAAACAGGATTTCCCGCGTATCAATCTGCAAAAATTCCTGATGCGGATGTTTGCGGCCACCCTGCGGCGGCACGTTCGCCAGTGTCCCCTCGACGATCTTCAAAAGCGCCTGCTGAACTCCCTCGCCGGACACATCGCGGGTGATCGAAGGATTATCGTTCGACTTGCGGGCGATTTTGTCAATCTCGTCAATGTAGATGATGCCCTTCTCCGCGCGGGCGATGTCACCATCCGCCGCCTGGATGAGTCGCAGCAGGATATTTTCGACATCCTCGCCCACATACCCCGCTTCGGTCAGCGAGGTGGCGTCGGCAATACAGAACGGCACATCCAGAACGCGCGCCAGGGTTTGTGCCAGCAGCGTTTTACCGCTTCCGGTCGGCCCGATGATAAGGATATTGCTCTTTTCGAGTTCAACATCCCCCCCGCCGTTCCCGGACTGGATCCGTTTGTAATGATTGTAGACCGCCACGCTCAACACCCGCTTGGCATGTTCCTGGCCGACCACATATTCATCCAGGTGCGCCATGATCTCTCGCGGGGAAAGCAGCCGGTCAACCTCAAAATGATCCTGCGGCAGGCGGTAAGCGTTTGCCATGCTGTGTTCGAGCAGTTTAAGCTGGCATCGCTCCACGCAGTAATTACATATGTATACGCCGTCCGGGCCCCCGATGAGGTGTTCCACCTCCATCGCGCTGCGACCGCAGAATGAACAGCGTTGGCTCCCGGCAAGATAGCTCACTTTTTCTGATCTCCGTTCGGGGATTTTAATACCGAATCGATCAAACCATACTCAACGGCCTGCTGGGCGCTCAGGTAAATATCGCGGTCGGTATCGCGTTCGATAACGTCGCGCTCCTGCTTGGTGTGTTTGACGAAAATATCCAGCAGCCGTTCTTTCAGCCGCATAATTTCATTGGCCGCGATGACAATATCCGAAGCCTGCCCCTGCGCGCCGCCAAGCGGTTGGTGCATGTGAATGGTAGAGTTGGGCAGCGCATAACGCATACCGTGTTCCCCGGCTGCCAGCAGCACCGTGCCAAAACTGGCCGTCAGGCCCAACGCCACCGTGCTAACCGGCGCAGAAATCTGCTGCATGGCGTCATAAATCGCCAAGCCGGCATACACCCCCCCGCCGGGCGAATTGATATACATATTGATCTGGCGGTCGGGGTCCTCGCGCTGGAGATACAGAAGCTGCGCGACGGTCAGGTTGGCGATCTGGTCATTAATCGGCGTGCCTAACAAAACAATCCGGTCGCGGAGCAAAAGCGAATAAATATCGTAAGCGCGTTCCCCACGACTGCCTTGTTCGATTACCATTGGGATGACGTTATGGAAGTCCATTTATTCCTCTTTTCCTTGTGTTGTTTCTACCGCTGTCTCATCCGCTGCGGGTTCCGCCAGCACGGCCTCCGGCGTTTCGCCCCTGGCAAGCGCCACAATTCGGTCGAAGACGCCTTCCTCCAACAACTCGTTCCGAACGCTGTCTCGCATCCTCGCATCCTGGAAAATTGAACGTAGCCCTTCGCGCTGCGGGCCGTACTGCTCCAGGATACGCTCAATTTGTTCGTCAATCGCCTGCTCGCCAACGGCGATATTTTCCGCCTTCATAACCTCGCGCAAAACCAGCAGACGTTTCAGATTCGACGATACCATATCATGATAATCATTGTGCAGGTCTTCGCGGCTTTTGTTTGTGATCCGCATGTAATCGTCCAGCGTCAGGCCGCGCCGCCGAAGATCACCATCCAGCCGCTTCAGATAGTCCTCGGTATAATCAAACAACTCCGCTTCGGAAAAACTGATCGTGGCCTGTTCGACCATCTTATCGAGTACTTCCTGCGCGTACTGAGATTTAGCCTGTTCTTCGGCATACTTTTGCAGGTTTTCGCGCACCCGCATCCGCAGTTCCAGCAGCGTCAGCGGCTTTTCTTCCTCTGCCGTCACCCGCGCCGCGAAGTCATCGTTTAAAGATGGCAGCGTGATGGTTTCGATCTTTTTTACCGTCACCTGAAACTTCACCCGCCGCCCCGCCAGGTCTCCGTATTCGTCTTTATCATCCGGCAACGTCAGTTCAAATTCGCGGTTTTCGCCCACGTTCACACCCAGCAGCGCCTCACGAAAACCGGGCGCGGGTTCGTCATAATCCTCGCTCAGAATATACGAGGCGTCATGCTCGTGCAGAAACGGTTCGCCATCCGGCATATGGTTGTGGTCATCTTCGGGTGACTCCGCTTTATCGGCATCGGCTTCACCGGCATCGGCGGCTGAGGCCTCCGGCTCGCCATTCAGGGGCACCAGCACCGCATGAATGTCAAGCGTCACCCGGTTGCCCTCCGCCGCCGGTTTATGGCTTTCCTCCACCAGCGCGTGCTGTTCCTGAAGCATCTTCAGCGAGCGGTTCACATCTTCATCTTCGACCGTCGGCTCGGAATAATCCAACCGCACCGAGCGATAATCGTTCAGGTTCACCTCAGCCTGAAGCGGCACTAGAAACTTAAAGGTCGGCTGCGGTTCGATCTGGAAATCTTCTAGTTCGCCCGGCCCATAGGGTTCGATGCCGGACTGATCGAGCGCCTGTTTATAAATTTCGTTGCCCAGAATTTCCACCGCTTCTTCCAGTACGGCACCTTCGCCGACATAATTCAGCAGAATTCGGTAGGGCGCTTTACCTTTGCGAAAGCCGGGGATATTCACCCGCTGTGCCAGCTTCCGCGCGGCAGTCTGTTTCGCCTGTTCCAGGCGTTCGCTGTCCAGCTCGACGGTAAAACGGGCGGTATGATTTTCGAGTCGTTCGGTTTGAATATTCAAGGATACATCCTTAACAGAGGTGAACTCTAGCTTGTTTTATTATAGCATCAGGATAAGGTGGCAAGTATAAGTTTTTCGTTAGATGGCGACCCATCTTGTCCTGGCAGTATAGATGATGGGGAAGGCGGGACTTGAACCCGCACGGTATACACCACATGATCCTAAGTCATGCGCGTCTGCCAATTCCGCCACTCCCCCAACCGGGTTTTGCCATTATAGGAGACTCAAGAGTGCATCACAAGGGCTAATCGTTTGAGCCGAATTTCGCTAAAGTGGAGAGGTCTACATTCTGCGCCTGCGCCAGCACGGTCGTGATGATAAGTTGAGCGAGTCGGAACAAACCCTGCATCTGCTGGAAACGTTCGATATACAGTTCCGCCAGGCGGCGATCTTCCTCGCTCATCTCCGGCAGCGCCCTGGATAAACGTTCCAGGTTATTATCCATCACATGCAGGGCGCGCTCCACGTCACGCAGCTCCCGCCCGCTCAGGATATTCGAGATAATCTGCCAGAAGTCGGTTTCGGCCTCGTAATACTTGCGCCGCCCGCCGCGCCCGCGCACCCACACCTGCCGCACCATACCCAGGTGTTCCAGCGTGTGCAGGTTCATGCTCACACTGGCTTTAGAAATATCCAGCAGTTCCATCAGGTCATCTAGGCTGAGCGGCTCGGCGCTGAGCAGCAAAGCGCCGTAAAGCTGTCCCATTACTTTGCTAAAACCAAAATAGCCGGACAACTGCCCCAGCCCATCGAGCATACTATCCTGGGCGGACTGCAAATTGGCGTCTTTAGGCCGATGCCCGTTGCCCTCTGGCCCGGTTTCCGACATTGGACTTTCCCCTCAACACGTTTTGAACGCTCTGACTTTAAAAAATTTTGTAAATGTTTTAATACAATCGTAGCACTATTGTCGCCTGCTGACAACACTCATTCGTAACGCAGCGCGTCAATCGGGTTCAGCGACGCCGCCCGGTTCGCCGGATAAATGCCGAAAAATACGCCGATAGCAACCGAGATGGCCGTCGCCAGTAAAACGCTGGAAAACTGTACGGCGGCGGCCAGTTCCGGCAGCGCCAACCGCAGCGCGCTCGTTCCGCCGACAGCGATCAGCACCCCCATTCCCCCGCCGACTACGGCCAGTGTGGTCGCTTCGGTCAAAAACTGGAGTAGAATATCACTCTTTTGCGCCCCCACAGCCTTCCGCAGCCCGATCTCGCGGGTGCGCTCCGTCACCGTCACCAGCATGATATTCATGATGCCGATGCCGCCCACCAGCAGCGAAATCCCGGCGATGATCGCCAGAAAGATCGTCAGCAGGCCGGTGATCGCGCCCAGACTGTCCAGCAGTTCGGTCTGTGTGAACACATTAAAACTATCTTCGTCACGAAAGCTGATGTTACGCTCTTCGCGCAGCGTCTCTCGAACCTGCTGCGCCGTCAGGTCCACCGTTTCGGCGCTCCGGGCCTGGACGATGATATTACTCAACGGGCGGTCGCCGCTCAGGATGCGTTCACCGCTCAGGCGCGTTTGTACGGTCGTGATGGGCGCGATGATAATGTCATCCTCGTTCGGACCAAAACCGCCGCGCCCGCCGACGCGGTTCAGCACGCCTTCCACGCGGAACGTTATGCCGTTGATACGAATCGTCTGCCCAACCGGGTATTCGCCGGGCAGCAGGCGTTCGGCCATCTCCACACCCAGCACCGCCACCCGCGCCTGCCCATCCACCTCCTGTGGGGTGAAAAAACGCCCGGCCACGATTTGCCGGCTGCGTACCGTCAGATAATCCGCCGTCACGCCCTGTACGCGGGCGGTGATTTCGCGCCCGCCATAAGTGGCCGTCCGGTTGACGATATACTGCGGCATCACATACAGCGCATCCGGCACACGGAAGGGGTCGGCCAGCGCCCGCGCTTCGTCCAGCGTCAGGCGGCGCGTCTGGCCGTTTTCATCCTGCGCCGCGAACACGATCAGCAGATTCGTGCCGATGCCCAGGAATTGATCGCGCACGAAGGTTTCCACCGCCTGCCCCAACGACACCAGTATGATGACCGCCGCCACGCCGATAGTGATGCCCAGCATAGTCAGGGCGGAGCGAAGTTTATTGCTCCGCAGGCCGATCATCGCCACCCGAAAGTTCTCAAACATCCTTTTTCGCCCTCAGCGCGGCAAAATGTGCTATTCAAACCGCAGCGCATCAATCGGGCGCATACGCGCCGCACGGCTGGCCGGATACAGCCCGAAAAAAACGCCCACAAAACTGCTAACCGCCGTCGCCAGCAGCACCGCATCCATGCTCACCGTCAGCGTGAGGTCGGGAATCAGGGCTGTGGCAATCTGCGCCGCCGCCCAACCCAATCCCAGGCCGATTGCGCCGCCCAGGATGGACAAAACCAGGCTCTCGATCAAAAATTGCAGCAGAATATCGCCCGCGCGCGCGCCGACCGCTTTCCGCAGACCAATCTCCTGGGTGCGTTCCGTCACCGACACCAGCATGATATTCATGATGCCGATGCCGCCCACCAGCAGCGAAATCCCGGCGATCAAACCCAGGAAAACCGTGAGGATGCCGGTAATCTGCCCCAGCGTATCCAGCAGATCGGCCTGGCTGATGATGCTGAAATCCTGCTCGCCCTGGAAGGTGATGCCGTGCGCCTGGCTTAAATAGGCTTCAATCTCGCGCGCGGCAGCATCCATCCGCGTTTCCGAAACCGCTTCAACGTAAAAAACATCCACTCGATACCCGCCGTCGCGTGTCCGGGCGCGCGCCAGCCGGGTTTGGGCGGTACTCAACGGGATGAACACCACATCATTTTCGTCACCCAGAAAGCTGCTGGAGCGATCTTCCATCACGCCGATGACTGTGAAGGTGCGGTCGTTGATGCGAATCGTCCGCCCCACTGGGTCGAAGTTTTTGTCGCCAAACAGCCGGTCAACAACAGTCGTCCCCAGCACCGCCACCCGCGCCGCGCCTTCAACATCCGCCGGGCTGATGAACGCGCCGCCGGAGCGGGGCCTCCAGTTCCGCACTTCCTGGAAGTTGGGCGTCACGCCGCCGACCGCCAGCGTCACACGCTTCGAGCCATATACCACCGTCCCCCACACCTGGAACTCCATCGCCACCTGCCGGATGCTGGGCGCAACCGCCGGCTTCGCCAGCGCCGCGCCTTCGACCGTCGTCAGCGGCTCAATCGTCGTGCGCGTGCCGGCGGTGGGCGCGGACGGAAAAACGAACAACACATTCGACCCCAACGCCTGAAACTCTCCGGCGATAAATGCCTCGACGCCGCGCCCCAGGCTGACCAGCGATACGACTGCCCCCACCCCGATCATAATACCCAGGGTGGTTAACACGGCCCGCAGGCGGTTGGTCGCCAGGCCGCCGAACGCGATGCGAAACGATTCCAGCACGTCCACCTCTACCTCCAGGCCGGGCGCTGGAAGCCGCCGGTCGCCACCCGCGTCACGCTGCCGGTGTTTATATCCAGCACGTAAATGCCGGCTACCCCATCTCGGTCGGACACAAACGACAGGCGGGCATCCGGCAGCCAGGCCGGCATTTCGTCCGCCGCCGGATGCCCGGTGACGTTTTTCACCTCGCCGGTTTTTATATCCAGCACATAAACTTCATGGTTGCGCGACCGGTCGGACACAAACGCCAGCTGCCCATCTGCCGACCACACCGGCGCAAAGTCCGCCGCCGGATGCAGCGTGAGGTTGGTTAAATCGCCAGACACCGAGTCCCAAACGTAAATATCCAGGCTGCCGCTGCGGTTGGATACAAACGCCAGCCGCCCATCTGCCGACCACGCCGGGCTGCTGTCGCCCGCCGGATGGTTGGAAACATTGATCGCCGCGCCGTTCTCCGGGTCAAGCACATAAATTTCAGCCCCGCCGTCCCGGTCAGACACAAACGCCAGCCGCCCATCTGCCGACCACGCCGGCAAATAATCGTTGGCCGGGTGGCGGGTGAAGTTCTCCAACTGGCCGCTCATTGGATCAAGCGCGTAAATTTCGTAGTTCCCCTCGCGGTTAGAAGCGAACGCCAGCCGCCCATCCACCGACCACGCCGGCGCATAATCAAACGCCCGGTGGCGCGACACATTCAGATCAAGGCCGGTCAAAACATCTAGCAGCAGCACCTCAGAATTTCTATCCCGATCAGAATCGAAAGCCACCAGGCCGCCGCGTGTCCCGCGCCCGGCCAGCGCCGCCGCGCTTATGCCCCCCAGCGCCAGCAGCCAGGTTATCAAGGCCGCCCGACAGACAATCCTAACCAAAAATCAAACTCCGTGCGGCAATCAGGTATATTCCTCCTGCGCCCCGCCATAATAGGCGTCACGGAACAGCGATTCCATCTCCGCCGCTTCCGAAGGGCGCTCCTGCTCCCCGGCGACCAGCGGCTCGGCCACCTGCCGGTCGGCGATGATGCGCCCATCCCGCAGCATAATCACACGCTGCGTGTGCCGGGCGATCCAGGGGTCGTGCGTGACAAATACGGTCGTGATGCCCTGCTCCCGGTTCAACCGCTGGAAAATCTGCATAACCTCCGTGCCGCTGCGGGAGTCCAGGTTGCCGGTCGGTTCATCGGCCAGAATCATCGCCGGCTCGTTCACCAGCGCCCGCGCGATTGCCACGCGCTGCTGCTGTCCGCCGGACAGTTCGCTGGGCAGGTGATGAAGACGCTGCCCCAGGCCAACCGCTTCCAACGCCGCGCGCGCCTTCTTTGCGCGGCCTGACGCCCGGCTGTAAATCAACGGCAGTTCCACCTGCCGCAGCGCGGTCGTCCGTTTTAACAGGTTGAAGTTCTGGAACACAAAACCGATTTTTTTATTTCGTATCCGCGCCAGATCGCTTTCGTTTAAACTACTCACGTCCACACCGTCCAGGCAGTATATGCCGGAAGTAGGCTGATCTAAACAGCCCAGAATGTTCATCAATGTGCTTTTGCCGGAGCCAGAAGGCCCCATAATCGAAACCACTTCGCCTTCATAAATCTGAAGGCTGACGCCGCGCAGCGCGTGGACTTCGACCTCGCCCATCTGGTAAACTTTGGTGATGTCCCGCACGTCAATCACGGCCCGTCGGCCCTGTTCATCGCGGACGATTTTCGGCTCTTTGCCGTTTTGTTTAAACCACTTCAGCATAGATGATCGCTCTACAAACTCCGAAGCTCGTTATGTGCCGGGTATCGGGTTAAACGTCGCGCGTGGCAGCAGCACGACGCGCTGGCCGGCCTCCAGGCCGCTTACGATCTGGCTGGTGGTATCATTACGCAGCCCCAGCTGAACCGGCACTTCTTCAAACCCGCCGGGGCGTTCCACCGTGACGTAAGCCTGCTGTGTGGCGCGGTCTATGCGAATGAACCGGTTGGGCAGCACCAGAATATCCTGTAGTTCATTTACCAGGATAGTCGCCGTTGCCGTCATGCCGGCGCGCAGCGGCTCGTCAGTCAGGTCAAGTGTCACACGCACAATATATGTCACCAACTGCCCCGCGCGCGCCGGAGTCGCGGCCACGCGCGTCACCCGCCCGGTGATATTAGCGCCCGGCAGCGCATCCAGCAGCAGCGTCGCCCGCTGTCCTTCCCGTACATCTACGATGTCGGTTTCATCTACCGCCAAATCCACATAATAACCGGACAGATCAGCTACCTGTATGGCCGCGCCCTGAGGGGGTATTTCGCCACCGACCAGGTTATTTTCGATCACGATGCCGTTAAAGGGAGCGACCAGCGCCGTGCGGCGGTGGTTGGCTTCCGCCTGTTCCAGCGCCAGCCGGGCGATCTGAAGCTGAACATCGGCAATTTGTAATTCTATCTCCGACGGGCCGTTGAGCAGCCGCTCAAGCTGCGCCTGGGCAGCGGCAATCTGCGCGTAAGCCGCCGAAAGCCCGGCTGTGTCCGCGCCTTCGCTTTGAAGGGCGGCGTAGTTCGCGTCAGCGATCAGCACTTCGTAATCGGCGCGGTTCAGTTCCGGCCTTACGTCATCCTGCGCCATCTGTGTGGTATCCGGCACTTCCTGGCCGGTGGATTCGAGATAGTCGCGCACGGCGGGCGGAACGGCATAAGCAAGATCGCGCTGAAGCTGGGACTGCCAGAGCTGATTACGAGCGATTTCGGCCTGCAAACGCGCGATTTCAAGCTGCGTGGCTTCCGCGCCCCGCGCCACCGTCCCGGACTGCGCCCGCGCCACGTTTAGGGCCGCCTGGGCCACTGCAATATCCACCTCGCGCGGCGGCGCGGTCAGCGCATCATAAGCGACCTGCTGCGCCTCCAGGCTGACACGCGCATTCGCCAGCGCAATATCCAGGTCGCGGGTATCCAACCGCGCCAGAACCTGCCCTTTCGTCACCCGCTGGCCTTCCACCACCAGCACTTCGGCCACCGGCGCAGAAAACTCAAAAACCAGCCCCACCTGACGAAGCGGCGCAATCATGCCGGTCGCGCTGACCGTCACGGCCAGGTCGCCGGATTCCAGTATCGTTTCATCCTGAATCGGCGTTTCGTCCCGACCACCGGCAGTCTCGTCTGATTGGGCAGCCTGGGCAAAAACCAGTGCAGCGGCTGCCAGGATAGCCACGCCAAGCAGAATCCTTTTCACCCCCTACCCTCCCAGAAGGTTGAATCCCTGCGCCGCCAGATCAATCACGATAACATCGTCCGCTGCCAGCCCGGAGACAATTTCACTGGCATCCTGCCCGCGCAGGCCGAGGACAATCTCTTTCTCGGCCAGCGTTCCATCCGGGGACAGCACATTCACAAAAGCCGTATCGGCATTTCGATCCAGCCGGATATAAGCATTCGGCACAACCAGCACATCTCGCCGTTCTTCTACGATAATAGAAGCCTCGGCGGTCATACCCACACGGGCGCGCGGATCAGGCGTTTCCAACGCCAGGCGCACATCATAGCTGATAATGCCATCTTCATTACGCCCAAACAGCGCAATTTGTTCCAACCTGGCCGGGAACGCCAGACCAGGCAGCGCATCGAGTTCGATGCTGGCCGGCATACCTTCCCGAATCTGGCGTACATCAATTTCATCTACCTGCACCGTCAGCCGCAAAGGCGCGCTGTCTACCATCTCGATCACCGGCTGCCCCGGCACGATCAACGCGCCTTCTTCAACATTCACGACCGATACCAGACCGGCAAACGGCGCGGTCAGCGCCCGCCGGTTAAGCGCCAGATCGGCCTGCTCGACCTGTACCAAAGCCTGCCGGATGGCGACATCGGCGCGATTGATCTCGGCCTGACTCGGCCCGGCCTTCAAGCGTTCCAATTCGCGCTGAGCCTGAGCGATGCGCGCGCCCGCCAGCCCCAACTGGTCGCGGTTGTCGGGGTTACGAAGCGCCTCTAACTGCAAGCGGGCGATCTCCACATTAAACGACGCCGTGCCGATCTGCGCATCGAGTATCCGGTAATACTCCTCAGGATACCCGCCATCTGCCTCAATCCGCGTCCGCCGGGCATCTTCTTCGGCAGTCAGGGCTTGCTGGTAGCGCAGTTCCGCCGCGCGGATTTCCTCGTCGGAGACGGCGTTCAGGATGCCGGTATACGCGCCCTGGGCGCTGGCGACATTCGCTTCTGCCGCGCGAATCTCCCACTCCTGCGGCGGTTCAAGAAGCGCCTGTTTTTGCAGTTCAGCCAGCCGCAGCGACAGCACAGCTTGTTCGTAGGCGATGCGCTCGTTTTCGTCGGCCAGCCGCACCAGCACGTCGCCGGCTTCTACCATATCGCCCGGCTGCACCAGCACCTCGACCACCCGCCCCGGCTCGGTGAAGCTGAGGCGAACGGCGATATCAGCCTCAATCGCCCCGATAGCCGTGACGGTTACGGCCACACTGCCGCGCTGCACCACGTGCAGCTGCCAGTTCCGAAATGAATCGCCGCGCTGAAGATTGTTCGTCCGAACGGCAAAAGCCAGCGCCGGCAGCGAGAACACTAACAAAGCCAGAATGATTAACGAACGTCGAACGGACATGCGCTTTTTACCGGTTTTTCTGTCTCCACCTATCATATCACAGCTTGGGCGGCCTTTCAGTTGCGGCGGCGCTCGCCGATCAAAAAGCTCATGTGGCGTTAAAAAGATTAAACTGGTAATATTAAAATGCGTGGTTTTTCACAAGCTCGTGCCTTCGTTAAGGAGACAGGTTCATGCCTCCCACTATCCCTGATATTGTTATCAGTCGTCTCCCGATCTATCTACGGGCGCTGACTCGCCTGGCACAGGAAGGACAGACCGTCACCTCGTCGCACGAATTGGGGCTGCGGTTAGGTATCAGTTCGGCTCAGATTCGTAAGGATTTATCCCACTTTGGGGGTTTTGGGAAGCAAGGCACGGGATACCAGATACCCTATCTGATCGAGCAGCTCAAACATGTGCTTAAGGTTAATCGAGAGTGGGAAGTGGTGCTGGTCGGCGCGGGCGACCTGGGCAGCGCGCTGGCGCACTATCGCGGCTTTGCCAATCGCGGCTTCCGAATTGCCGGTGTGTTCGACAACGCGCCCAACAAAATCGGCACCCAGGTGGGCGAATTTACCGTCGAGTCAACCGAACGCATGGCTGAACTTATTCGGCAGCGCGGCATTAAAATCGCTATGCTGGCCGTCCCTGCCGAACATGCCCAGGAAGTCGCCGACGCATTAATCGCCGCCGGCATACATGGCATCCTCAACTATGCGCCCATTAACCTCAACGCCCCGGAACATGTGCGCGTGCAGTACATAGACCCGGTTGTTCAGCTGCAGCGCATGACCTATTATATTCCCTAGACCTGGACGATGCGGCGTAAGATGGCCGGGTCTTCCAGCGCGCGGCCCGCGCCGACTGCGACGGCGATCATCGCGTTATCGGCGCGATAACATGGCACGCCGGTTTCGCGCGTTAAAAACTGATCCATCCCCCGCAGCAGCGCCCCGCCGCCCGTCAGCACGATTCCCCGATCAATGATGTCCGAGGCCAATTCCGGCGGCGTTGTACCCAGGACGGCCTTCACCACATCCGCAATCATCGAAAGCGGCTCCTGCAAGGCTTCGACCACTTCGCCGGTGCTGACGCCAATCGTCTTGGGCAGGCCGCTGACGTTATCGCGCCCCTGCACTTCCATCGTCATTTCTTCCGGCAGATTCACCGCCGCGCCGACCTGGATTTTGATCGATTCCGCTGTTGGCTGCCCGACCGTCAGGTTATATTTACGGCGCACATAG
>JAPKMO010000034.1 GCA_026645945.1 Anaerolineae bacterium | reverse complement strand
GTTAAGCCCACTGTCTGGTTAAGCCCACTGTCTGGTTAAGCCCACTGTCTGGTTAAGCCCACTGTCTGGTTAAGCCCACTACCAGTATGCAGATTGGGTCGGTATTCCTTCTCTCACTATAATTGAGTTGTTGATTATTTCACTTAGTACCTTAAGGCTAAATTTATCCCAGCAGGCAGGCCGCCGGGTCGCCGCCCAGTTTTGTGCCGTCCAGTACCAGCGTAGTGAGGAATCCGGCGGCCACCTCAAGCTGTTCGCCGCCGTTGGCGCGCAGCAGCCGCGCACCCGGCATGGTGCGTTCCGTGCCGCCGGCGTAAAGCTGCATCTGCCCGACCAGCGCGCCGTCCGCCGCGTTAAAAACGTTCAACATGCCGTCCACGTCCAGCGTGAACAGCCAGCAGCCGCCGCCGGTTTCCAGCAAGGGCGGCAGGTAGGCCGGCCCGACCGGGTACGAAACGCGCCAGCGCAGCGCCCCCTCCGCCGTATATGAAAGCAGTGTGCTTTCGCTGTCGCCCAGGTAAACGTAGCTGTTGCCCAGGCGGTCGGCGGTCAGCGCCGCCGCGCGCCCGGCAGGCAGGCCGGCCTTCGCCACCGGCTGTATGTCGGCCCCGGTCAGGCGCAGCAGGGATGCGCCATCCAGCGCCAGCCAGCTTCCATCGCCCGCCGGTGCGATCACCGCATTGCCCCCCAGCCGGTGTTCGGCCTGCACCTGCCCGTCGGCGTCCACCAGCCGCCAGATCAGGCTGCTCTGCGCGCGCGCGCCGTAGGCGATGTACTGGCCGTCAGCTTCAAAATGGCTGATGCGATCTGTCCCGACGCCCGGAAGCGTCCATAGAGGGCTGCCCGCCGCATCGAAGGCCGCCAGGTCGCCGCCGTCGGCCACAAAAACCAGCGTTTCGCCCAGCGCCACAAAAGGCACGTCCGGCCCGCGCACCGTCCAGATGGCCGCATAACGTCCGTTTTCCAGCACCACCACCTGCCCGCTGCGCGTGTGCGCTACCACCCGGCCCCCCGGCAGCGCCGCCAGCCCGCTCACCACGCCGTCGGCTTCAACCCGCCAGAGCGTGTAATCCGGCGGGGCGACCCCAACGATGAAATTGCTGCCGGCGATGACGTACTGGCCGTCGTCCAACCGTGCCGGCGGCAGGCTCGGCACCATCTCGAAGGTGGCATAACCGGCAAAAGCCGGCGTCAGGCGGGCGCGCCACAGCGCCGTAAAGTCCAGCGGGTTGTACCAGCCTTCGGCCAGCGGGTTGCCGGTCACATAACCCGGCCCGCCGTCGTCCGGCAGAAAGTCGCGGATTTCGTAATGCAGGTGCGGACGCCCGCGCGACGGCCAGCCGATTGCACCCAGGATTTCGCCACGTTCCACGCATTTACCGACCGACGGGAAAAATATCTCGTCGGTCTGTTCCATGTGGCCGTACAGGCTGTAGGCGATGCTGCCGTCCGGGAAGGTGTGTTCCACGATGACGACGCCTTTTTCGGTATCCCAGCCGGCGATGTCGGAATAGGTGACGCGCCCGCGCGCCGCTGCCCGCACCGGGTCACCCCAGCGGTCGAAGCCGATGTCTATGCCGGTATGGTTGCCACCAAAACGAGGCCGGTAAAGCGAAAAATCGTCGTAGCCTTTTACCAGATCATCAATCGGGAGATCAATCGCATCCACCACGCCGCAGGGGGCCGCCGGGGGCTGGGCCCGAACGGGGAGAACCGCCGTCAAAAATGCCGCAAAAATCGCCAGAACGCTCCGCATTCGATCCGCACCGTTAACTCATTACAACAGACAGGTTTATTATACCGGCTGCGAGCGCGCTTTCATCCGCCGCTTGGATGACGATTGGTATTCCCCGGATGCGCCCGCGCTGCCGGGCAGGCTGCCGGAACGGCGCAATAGGCGTGTTATAATAAAAATGATTTTTATGACTGAGGATGGAACTGATGCCGACGATGATTGACGCGGCAGGCGTGGAAATTGGTCGGGCGCGCGGGCGAACGCTGGCGCACGGTTTCGAGCGTTTTTGGGCGCGCATTAAACAGGCCGTCCGGCAGCATACCCTGGACTCGCGTTATCGAAAGACTATCCTGGCTTATCTGCTGTTTTTCTGGATTCTGGGCTGGACGGTGTGGATGGTGCTGTTCGCCCTGCTGCCGTCCCGGCTGCATCCGGCGCTGCTGGCGCTCACCGTTCTGGGTCTGATCGTCGTCTGCGTGGGCATCTGGCTTACCCTGAACAGCGGCAGCGGCAAAACCGCCCTGTGGGGCGCAATCACCACCGCCGCGCTGTTCGCCGCCTTCGGGCTGATCGTGATGCTGGTACTGCCGCCCTGGTTTCCGCAGATGGGGCTGATGTGGGCCGGCGGTACGCTGGCGATTTACATCCTGGGTTTCATCAGCCTGTTTATCCCGTTCTGGCACGTCGAGATCAAACCGGGGCAGATTTTCCTGCTGCAAAAAGGGCTGGACGTTGAGTATCTGAAATGCCCGCGCCCGAAAGTTGACAAAAAACTGGTTAAAAAACTGCTGGATGCCGGGATGCCCGGTGATCTGCTGGACAACTTCCTTGATTACGGCGGGCCGGACTTCATGCGCGAAGAACTGCTGAACAGGGTCGGGCAGGCCGGGCGCGAGGGCGTCCAAGAGCTGTTCAAGCAGGTGGACGCGCCCGAAAACCGCCCGCCCGGCCCCCGCCGCGTATCGGCGCTGCAAGATGTGTGGCTGCTGTGGGACAAGTCCCACACCGTCAACGTTTCCATGCGGCTGGAGCAGATCATCACCCGCGAAGGCAGCCCGGTCAATATGCTGGTGGAATTTTCCTTCGTTTTTGACCCGGAGGCCGTTCGCCTTAAACCAGACTTCCGGCTGAGCCTGCCGAAGTGGCGTTCGGTCGAGGCGCTGGAGGCGTTTTTGCGGACGGTGCTGGAAAACGCGGTGCGCCGGATCGCCCGCCAGTTTTTTGTAACCGTCCCGCTGCAATCGGCGCTCACCATCGGCAGCATTAACGCCTTCCGGGCCGAACTGCCCGGCAAACTGAACTGGACGCGCCCGACCCTGGGCGTCACCATCAAAGCCGAAATGGTGCAGTGTACGCCCATCATCCACGAAACGGTGCAGGAAGCCGAAACCAGCATGATCGCCGCCCGCGCCAAAGCCCAGGCGGATATGGCGCGTCTCCAGGCGCTGCTCGACCAGGTGATGCTGGCGGGTGTGCCGCCCAAACTGCTGGCCGGGCTGCTGCTGCTTGACCAGGGCAGCGATACCCTCCTCAACGTGCCGCAGCAGGCCGACGTTCTCGACCTGCCGGAAGCCAACGAGGCGCAGCTCCGGCGCTTTTTGCAAAGTAAATACGGCTATGTACCGCAGGTGCCGGCGCGGGAAGATACGCCGCTGCCGGCGCCGCCCACACCGGGCAAAAAAAACCGGCGCGGCGTGTTCGACATCGGCGAGCAGCTTACGCGGCTGACGGCCAACCGCGCCGAGGACGGCGTGTTCCGCGTTAAAACCGATACCGACCAGCCGGACAAGGGGGACGACGACAAACCCTGAGCCGCTTGTTTTTTGCCGCCGGCCATTATATGGATAAACCCATTAGACGGTGCCTGATCCTGAGTGGACAGCGGGCTATAGACAGTGGGCTTAAGCCCACTGTCTGTCCATCATCTGTCCACTGTCTGTCCATCATCTGTCCACTGTCTGCCCACTGTCTGCCCATCATCTGTTCAATGTCTGTTCACCACTGTCTGTCAGGCTCATTCTTTTCCGTTTATCCATAACCCGCCCCCACGAATCGTTATCGCGTGTATCAGTCCAGCGCGCCGGCGAAAACCTGCTCTACGCCGGTTTTGGACTCGTTCGCTTCGGCCTGGAAAGCGTCGGCGTTCACATGGCTCAAAGCCCACAGCGCCGCCCCCAGCCCCGCCGCGCCCAGTAAAAAGACCATGCCATAAGCCAGCGCGTGGTCAGTTCCCAATGCCGCCAGCGCCGCATCGCGGGCGATGCCGCCGCCCGATACGCCGATGCCGCGCGCCAGCGTCACCACCAGCGTCCAGAAGCCCAAAAACGTGCCGGCCCGCCCGAAAGGACTCATGTCCATCATCAGTCCCAGCGTGCCGACGTTCCACACCCCTAGGCCGATGCCGAGTAAAATCAGCCCCGGCGTGACCAAGCCGCGCACCCCCGCCAGCGACGAAACCGCGAACAGGACGAATGTGACCACCAGCACGCCCACGCCGATATACGACATAACGGTATTGGTCAGGCGTTTGTAGCGGCGCGACAGCCACAAAAAAACCAGCGTACCCAGGATCGCCATGCTGCCCCAATAGGCCGCAAAGCGTGTCGTCACGCGGGCTTCCATGCCGAACACGTCTCCGGCGAACGGCTCTAAAATCAGGTCTTGTGAAAAGGCGAAAATCATCGAAAGCGCCAGATACCAGAAAAAGAAGCGCGTCCGAGGATTGTTCCAGGCTAGCTTAAGGTCATCCTTTAAAGACGAGGGCGGCGCTTCGGCGGCATTTTGCGGGACGGATACCCGCCGTTCCTCCCCCAGCACCGAAAAGAACCACAGGCTGCCCATCACCAGCGCGCCGATCAGAAACAGGTTTTGCAGCGTATCCGGCGAAAAATCCAGGCCGGGCGTGCCGCCTTCCCCGTCCGAGGGCAGCAGCAGGCCGAATAATATGCCGCCGACCGTAAAACCCAGCAGCAAAAACGTCCACACGATGCCGACCGCCCGCCCGCGCTGGCCTGGCGCGGCGCGGTCGTAAATGAGCGCCAGAAAGGTGCTGCCGGAAAACGCATTGCCCAGGCTGAACAGCAGCAGCGCCGCCGTGATGCCCAGCCACACCGCCGGCGCGGCCTCGCCGCCGCGCGCGATGTGCGCCGTCATCAGCCCCAGCAGGGCGATGCTGACGACCATCATGGCGCGCCCCAGCCACACCCAGAACAGCCGCCGGTAGCCGCCGATCTGGTGCCGGTCGGACATGCGCCCCGCCCATACGCCCAGCGGCGCCAGGAAGTAGCGCAGGCTGACCAGCAGCCCGATGGGGGTGGCGCTGAAGCCCAGGTCGCTAATCATGACGCGATTCCACACGCCGGTGCTGATGACATCGGCCATGCCGGAACCCAGGTGAAACAGGCCGATTTTGAGATTGCGGCCTACCGAGAGATTCTGCTCTGGCGAATCGTTCATGGAGATTTTCTCGTTTTTTATAGGTTTTGTGAGATTTTAAGGCAGAATTATACGGACAGAAAACGCCGCCGTCAACCATCCGGGAGGTTGGAAATGGAAACCGGATTGCTTTTACATCTGACCGCGACTGTACAGGCAATAATATATTTTCGATAAACAGCGATGGAACCGGTCTTGTAAACCTGACCGGCAGCATTCCAGGTTTCACTTACCATTTATCATCAATGACGGCGCCCCAAGCTGGAAACCGGATGGCAGCCTGATTGCATTTATGTCGGGCCGGGGAGGGCATCCAAACGAGTTTGAAATCTATACAGTTGATCCTTTGAAGGGTGTTAAAAGCATCCAAAGAATAACCTATAACGGTGTGGACGAATACGGCGCGGAGTGGTCGCCCGATGGTCAGCGGTTATTGTATTATGGCACGGTGATTGATGACGCAGGTGTCTATCAGGGAACGGATACTTTCGTTATTGATGCCACAGGTCGAAACCGCCGCCGCATCGTAAATGGTTTCACCGAAAAGGTATGGCCTGTCTGGTCACCCGATGGAAGCCAGATCGCGTTTGTCCTGCACTATAGGCTTTTCGTCATGCAGGCCAGTGGCGCTAATCCTTCGTCATCAACAATCCACAGCCCCACCAGCCGAGCGGCAGATTAAGCTAAGCAGGCGCGTCCGGGCGGACGGCCTCAAACGGCGCTTCGCGGCTGGTCACGCTGCGCCGGATGCTTTCGACCGCGCGCAGGGCGGCCATGCGTTCCTCAATCGGCAGTTCCAGCGCGCCGAACTCTTTTTCGTCCAGCAGCAAAAGCGTGCCGTTGGGCATGACGAACACGTCCAGTTCCAGGTCGTCGGCGCGGATTTCGTTTTCGGTGATGACTGCCGGGCGGGTGATGTTGCAGTACCAGCCCTTCAAACGCGGGCTGTCGCCTTCATACACCTGAAAAACGTTGTACCAGCGGTCGTTAAAAAACCATTCCACGAACACGTCGCCCTGGCGGAAGACCACAAAACCCAGGTCGGCCTCGTCGCGGCTGAAAACCGCCCGCAGGCAAACCCAGTCTGCGCCGCGTTCGATAACCAGACCATCATACTGGGTGATCGGCTCGCCGGCGTGGTTGTGTTTATAAACGGTGATGCTGCTCACAGTTTTCTCCCTCTTAAGTCACGCTCGACCGAGTGTGTGGACGGCCAGTAAAACACCCTCTCGAATCCAGACGCGCGCTTCAGCCGCCTGCATCACGTTGCTGATGCCGCGCGCCGGGCCAAAAACCAGCGTTTCGTCACGCAGCGCATAATACAGGTTTTCCGTCCGCACGCCGCGCACGTCGCCGTTCAGCGGAATCAGCGAGATGGTATCCCCCGCCGCACCCTGAATGAGCGACTCGCCGGGATGCAGCAGCCAGATTTCCTGCCTGCCGGCCAGCAGACGCACGTCACGTCCGATCAATGCCGGCAGTGCCAGAAGATACACGTTGCTGAGCGTCTGGTCAAGGCGATCTCCTACCGCGCCCAGAATACGAATCCAGGCTGCGCCCTGGTTGGCCGCCCAATCCAGCGCCAGTTCCAGGTCGGTTTCGTTTTTTTCTTCCGGGTAGCGGTGAATATCGGCGCCGTTTTCGGCCAGGGCAGCGACCTCGGCGGCAGACAGCGAATCCAGGTCGCCGATCAGGGTATGCACCGGCAGGCCGAAAAAACGCGCCATCCGCGCGCCGCCATCTGCCGCGATCACCCAGGCATCCGGCGCGGCGGCCAGGGCGCGCCGCACCAGCGGCCCATCGTTGACATCGCCGTTAGCCAGGATGAGGATTTTCAGCGTGTTCGGCGTTTCCACCGTTCTTTTATTTCCAGTTTGCTGACATCCGGCGCTTCCAGAAAATCGTTCACCAGCCGGATAAACCGCTCGTATTCCAGCATGGGGAAGTGGCGCACCCCCGGCAGGGGTATCGGCAGCAGGCTGCCGTTTTCCGCCGTGATGTACTGCCATACATTTTCGTTCGGCAGCGGCACGAGAGGGTCGTCCACGCCATGAACCACCACCATCGGGATAGGCAGCAGCCGCAGCGTATCCAGCATGCGACCGGAATCATAAGTGGCGGCGCTGAGTTTTACCGCCGCGTGATCGGTTTTCGGCAGATCAACGGCCAGCTTTTCATATTCCGGCTCGGAGCGTTTAAAACACTTCGCCAGCAGTGTATCCGGGTTGCCGTCGCCGATCAAACTCTGAAGCGGGTTATGCCGATGGACGCGCCGGGCGGTTTCGATGGTCAAATCTGGCACGTCCGGGGTGGGTTCGCCGTTGGCGCGCGCCCGCGCCGCCTCCAGCAGCGCCGCCCGCATGGCGGAACTGGCGTTCATGATGGTAGCTTCGTTTTCGACCTCCGGCAGCAGGGGGCGGTTATCGGTCAGCGGCGTTGGCCGCGCCGCCGGCACGCGCTTATCCAGGTTGCCGGGGTCGAACAGCGGCACGCCGGCCAGCAGCACGCGCGGCGCTTTGTCCGGGTACAGGCGCGCGAACTCCGACGCCACCAGCGCCCCCAGGCCATGACCAATCAGGGCAGCCTTCGGAATGCCCAGATGGTTCATAAAATCCAGCACCAACTGTACCTGGTGGTCAATCGGGTAGCGGCGCGTATCCTTGCTGGAATCGCCAAAACCATACAGGTCAATGGCATAAACGCGGTATTTAAGCTGAAGCTGCTGCATGGTCGGAATCCAGTAACGCCAGCTTCCGATCCAACTGTGCAGCAGCAGAACCGGGCGCCCACGCCCCAGCACTTCGTAATGGACGAGATTACCGCCGATGGTGATGGCACTCATAAACGACGCCTGTGCGCTTCCCGGTAAAAAACCCGCATCTACGACAACCCATTCTGGGAAAGGATTTCAGCAATCCGCCGGGTTAAATCTTCCGGCGCGAACGGCTTCAGAATATAGGCGACCGCGCCGGCTTCCAGCCCGGTCTGCACTTCTTCGTCCTGGCCTTTGGCGGACAGAAAAACCACCGGAATCTGCCGGGTTTCGTCGTGCAGTTTCATCTGGCGGCAGGCTTCGTAGCCGGTCATTTTCGGCATCCGCACGTCCATCATCACCAGATCCGGCTTGATTTGCAGCGCCAATTCCAGGGCCTCAGCGCCGTTAGCGGCCTGTGTCACTTGATGCCCGGCGAACATGAGTGTGAAGTTAATCAGTTCTCGAATGTCGCGTTCGTCTTCTGCGACTAAAATGTGTGCCATGACAGGCCTCTTTCCGCTGTCTATCCGGCATCCGGCTGGTCAACCGGCAGCGAAACGAAGAAGGTCGTTCCTTTGCCGAGTTCAGACTCAAACCAGACTTCCCCATTATGCATCTCAACCAGTTCTTTCACAATGGATAACCCCAGGCCCGTTCCGGCGACATCCATCACCAGGGCGTGTTCGTCGTACCGCTCGAACCGCTGCCAGATGCGAGAGCGAAACTCCTCCGGGATGCCGATGCCGGTGTCCTTGATGGCGATGAGGATATGTTCGCCGTCCGGCTGCAAGCTGGCGGTAACGTCTATACGACCGCCCACATCGGTGTAATTAAAGGCGTTGTCCGCCAGGTTGGTGATGATCTGCGTCAGCTTATGGGCATCGGCTTTGATCGGCGGCAGGGCGGGTGAAATGTTCACCACCA
Organism: Anaerolineae bacterium; assembly: GCA_026645945.1. GTDB lineage: Bacteria > Chloroflexota > Anaerolineae > Aggregatilineales > Phototrophicaceae > CFX2. Next base: position 30,853 of record JAPKMO010000034.1, on the reverse strand, counting down.
CCTGATGATCTTTATGCTCGTGGTGGGCGCGGCCTCGCAGGGTCGTCAGCACGCTGTTGATGATTTCGCCCACGTCCACCAGTTCCAGGTTCAGCCGTTCGCCGGCGTCAATCCGGGAAATGTTCAGCAAGTCATCCACCAACTGGCTCAGGCGGTCGGCGTTGGTTTTGATCTTCTGTAAAAATGTGCGCTGCTGCTCGCTCATATCCCCCACCACGCCCAACAGCAGCAGGTCGGCAAAACCCTTGATGCTGGTCATCGGCGTGCGGAGTTCGTGCGACACGTTGGAAACAAACTCGCTCTTGATGCGATCCACCTCCACTTCTTTGGTGATGTCGCGGAAAACCGACACCGTACCCAGGAAACGCTCGCCGATATGCACCGGCGACAGATGGACGCTGACGACGCGCTTGCCCAGGTCGAGCGTTTCGGCCAGGAACTCGCCTGGACGGTGGCGTTCGGGGTCAAGCGCCCATTCTTCAATCGCGCGCGTCCACAGCGCGGCGGACTCACCGAACAGCCCCGACAGCTTGAAGATGGTCTGGCCGATCACGTTGTCGCGCGGCAAATCCAGGATGCGCTCGGCAGCGTTATTGAACAGCACGATCACGCCTTCATCGTCGGCCAGCATCACGCCGTCGGCGATGCCCTCCACGATGGCGTTGCTCTTTTCGGTTTCTTCGCGTTCCTGGCGCACCAGGACGCCCAGCCGTTCGGCCTGGTCGCGGATGAGGTGGTAAAGTTCAGCGTTGTAAATAGCCGAAGCGACCTGGTTGGCAGCAGCGATGATGAGTTTAACGTGTGGTTCGGTATACCCGCCGGGGGTTTCGCTCAACAGCACCATCACGCCGTGAATATCGTCGTTATTTTCCAGCAGCACCGCCACTGCGCTGTGCCAGCGTTTCGCGGCGGGTGTCTCAGCGTCCCAGTAGGGCTGGCCGTGCAGTTCGTCCACCACCACATGCTGGCCGCCGTGCTGGATAAGCCACTGAGCCAGACCTTCCGCCGGGTGGTTTGCCGGCTTTGCGCTGCCGTTGGACTGCTCGCGCAGCAGCGCCCGGCTGTAGAGCTTGTCGGTCATCGGGTCTACCAGCATAATCACGCCGTCGTCCGCGCCGACCGCCCCGGCCACCAGTTCCAGTGCGCGGCGCAGCACACGGTCCATATCCAGCGAGGTCGCCAGATCGGAGGTGATGCGGTAAAGCATATCAATCCGGTCGCGCTCTTTTTGCAGTTCCTGCGTGCGTTCTTGCAGCTCGCGGGTGCGCTCCTGGACGCGCTGGTTCAGTTCGTTGGCGAAGTTGCTCACCTGCTCGAACAGGCGCGCATTCTGCAAGGCCGCGCCCAACTGCGTGCCGACCGTCGTCAGCAGGCGTTCGTCATTGATGCCAAAGGCGCGCGCGCTGGTCGAGTCCCGCAGCGCCAGCACGCCCAACACCTGGTCGCCGGCCACAATCGGCACGCCCAGGTAGCTCTTGGCGTCGCCTTCGCCGTTGGTGATGCCCAGGTTACGGCGCATTTCGTCGGACGACCAGTTGCCGCCGCCCAACGGCAGCGAACGCCGGTGCCGGATGATGAACGATACTTCGTCTGTACCCAACGGGCGCGGGGGAATGTCGAAGGCTGTGCCATCGCGCCGCACCGCCAGCGGGAAAACAACCGTCTGCGTTTCGGCATCGTACAGCGCCAGGTACATTTCTTCGGCTTCGGTCACGCGCGGCACTTGGTCGCGCACGATGGCGATCATATCCTCAATCGTCAGCGTGGACGAAATGGCCTGGCTGAGATTGTTGATGATGAATCCTTCTTCCACCAGCGCCGCCGTCTCGGTGGACAGGCGCGCGTTCTGGATGGCGATGGCCGCCTGCGCGCCCAGCGCCTGCGCCAGCCGCACTTCCCGGTGGCCGAAAGCCCGGTGCGGCGCGGGCGTTTCCACCTGCACCAGCCCGATTGCCTGGTCACGCACCACCAGCGGAATCAGTACCCGCAGCTGGTCGCCGTTTTTCGCCAGCAGTTCCAGTTCGGCGGGGTCGCCGTCCGGGCTGCCGGCGCGGATGGCGATCACCTCGCGTTCCTCAAGCGCGCGCTTCCGCATCGGGTACTCGCGCAGGTTATAGGTCGTGCCGCGCGGCACAACCCGGTTAGCGTCGCCAAAACGGTTGACTTCCAGCTGGACTTCCAGCACATTTTCGACGTTATCCCACATCATCACAGCGCAGTCGTCCATGTCCAGCGCGTGCAGCATCAGTTCAACCACGGCCTGGAACACTTCCTCCAGGTTGAGCGTCAGCGAGGTGGCCTGCGCCGCTTCCAGCAGCGTTTCCAGTTCGCGGGTGCGGACGAGCGTCTGCTCCAGCAGGTTGGTATTCTGCACCGCAATCGCGGCCTGGTTGGCGATGATCTGCGCCAGTTCGATCTGCTCCGGCGAAAATTCGCGTGCGCCGTCGTGGACTTCCATCTCGAACGTGCCGATCACCTGGCCGCCCACCGTCATCGGAATGACGACGAAAGCCGTGATGCCGCGCGGCGACAGTTCCATCAGCACCGGATCGTCGCGGGTGAAACGCTCCAGGTCTTCGTAGATGATCGGCTCGGTCATCCGGCGCATTGGCTGGTAAACGGCGCTCTGCATCAGGTTGATGAACTCATCCGGCGGCGCGTCGCCGCGCGGGTACTTGACGATCACCCGTCCGACCTGAAGCTCGCGGTCAAAAACCAGCGCCCGCGCCTGCGCCACGCCTATCACCCCGGCGATCTCGCGCAGGGCGATTTCCAGGATGTTTTCGCTGTCCAACGACTGGGCCAGCGAAACCGACACGCGGTTGAGCAAACTGAGGCGTTCGGTGCGGCGCTGCGACTCGGCGAACAGATCGGCATTTGCCAGCGCCACCGCCATCTGGTTGGCGAAAGCGAAAGCCGCCTGCTGAAGCTGGGGGTTGTAAAAACTTTCCTCCGACTTCGCCAGCGCGATCATACCGACGACGTAGCCCTGGTTGACCAGCGGCACGCCCATCCAGCTTGAAACGTCTTTTTCGCCCGGCAGGTAGTCCAGGTGTTGAAGGTGATTGATGGTGACGGGGCGCTGGGTGTTGATGACGTTCCGCAGCCGCTCGTGCGACGGGACGGCCACCTGGACGCCGTTTTCAATCGCGGCTTCTTCAAAACCTCGGAAGCCTTCCAGCACCAGCAAATCGCCGCTGCGGCTCCACAGCGTCAGCGTGTCATAATCAATAAAACGCCCGATTTCTTCCAGCGCCAGTTCAATCACTTCGTCGCGGTTGAGCGAAGCTGTGATGCGGCTGGAAACTTCCGTCAGCACCGCCAGCTGGTTGGCGCGGGCTTCCACGTCGCGTTCCAGGCGGGCGCGGTCGGTCACGTCCTCGACCAGCATCACCGCGCCGCGCACGCCGTCGGCGCTCCGCAGCGGATAAATATAGAAATTCCGCACCAGCAGGTGGTTATTTTCGTGAGTTTTGTGCCACATCAGCTCGCGCGGGGTGGCCGACTCCAGCACGGCGCGTAAATCGGCGGCGAGCACCTCGGCCAGTTCAGGGTCGTAGGCAAACAGGTCTTTACGGCGGGTGCGTTCGGTGTCCCAGCCGTACCGCTGGCGCATAAAATCGTTCACCGAGATGATGCGCCCGGATTTATCTAGCACGACGATGCCCTGCTGGATGGACTCCAGCACCGATTCGTTAAAGGCTTGCAGGTTAAGGGCGCGGTTGAACAGGCGTGCGTTTTCAATCGCCACCGCCGACAGGTTCGCCATACGCTGGAGCAGCGCGCGGTATTCATGCAGGGCGAAAGCGCGTTCTTGTGTGCTGCCCAGGTGCATGGCACCGATGACCACGCCGCCCGCCACCAGCGGCAGAATCAGGCTGGTGCGTTCGCCACGCCGATGCCAGGCGCGCAGGTCTTCGTAACGGCTGGCATCCGGCTCGCCGATATAATACAGGTAGTCCTGACCATCCTGGTAGGTGCGCGCCAGGGCCGTATTTTCGATGTGGGCGCGGTGTTCCCTGGTCACTACCGGCGCGCTGTCGCTGTTGATCGCCACTTTCAGCACGTCAAAACCCTGCTGGTCGGCATCCACCAGCGCGACCGTCATCTGCATCACCGGCAGCAGGCGCGCCGCGCCGCCGGCTACCGCTTCGATGATCTGGCCGGTATCCAGCGTTTTCGACACCGCCTCCATGATGGCGTTCAGGCGGGCTTCCTGTTCGGCATTTTGCAGCGTGGCGCGGTACAGCCGGTAGTTTTCCAGCATCCCCGACGCCTGATGAGCGAAAATTTCCAGGATTTCGATCATCGCCCGGTCAGGCCGGCGGTCATCAAACGGCTGGTCGAGGAGGATGAGGCCCAGCAGGTTGCCGCCCGCCCCGTGCAGCGGGATCAGCAGCAGATCGCCATCCTGCCAGGAACGCTCGTCTACCGGTTCGGCCACCTGGCGGCGGCCCGCATAGCCAGTTTCAAACGCCCGCTGTACTTCTGGCGGCCAGCTTTGGCGAAAGGCCGCCGGGAAAAAGTACGATTCGCTGATGAGATAATCATCCACCATCAGCGCCTTCAGGTCATCCAGCGCCGCCGCATCGGCGCGGCTCTGCTCGAACACCTCCAGCGGCAGCCCGGCCTGGGCTACCCGGCGCAGCAGGCCGGCGTCTTCATCGGCCAGCGCGGCCACGCCGACTTCAAAACCCACGCTCTGCTGGATGCCGTAGAGCATGGCTTCCAGCATGGACACCGGCTCAACGTTGGTATGGAGCATCTGCCCCAGTTCAAAAATCTGGTTAAGCTGCTCTACGCGCCGCCGCAGGCGCAGGCTGCGTTCAAGCTGTTCCTGATAGCGGTTGTTGTTGCCGAAAGCCAGCGAGGCTTTGGCGGCGATAGTCAGCAGGAAGGCGGCAGTTCGTTCGTCAAAGGCTTTTGGCCGGCTGTGGTAAAGGTGAATGACGCCGACCACCCGGTCTTCGTACAAGAAAGCAGCGGCGATGGCCGACCGCGCCGTCTCCGGTGCGGGCTGCAAGGGGTCGGCGGCGTAATCGCGCACCAGCACCGTATCCGCGCCGCGCAGCACCGCCTCTACCTCAATATCGGCCAGGTCGCCGCCGTCCCCAAGGCGTTTCGCCAATTCGGGTTTGGTTGGCTCGGCCCAACGCTGGGGCGGTTTTAATAAAACAATCGTGCCGCCGTCGGCCAGCGCCGCGCGGGCGGCCTCCCGCCGGATGACGTGCAAAACCGGGTCGAGTTCCAGCGTTTGCGTCAGCTCGTTGCTAATGCGCGAAATAGCGTCCAACTCCTGCGTGCGGCGCTGGAGGTTCTGCTCCGCCGATTCGTACAGGCGGATGCGTTCGATAGTGGCCGCAATCTGCGCCGCCACTGCTTGCAGCAGTTCCACGTCTGCCGGGCCGTAGGGCGGCTCGGCGCGGTTGGCGATGCCCAGTTCGCCCAGGCTGCGTTCGCCGACCATGATTGGGACGACGACCGCACACCGAATATCAAACCGCTGCGCGACCTCCCGGTAGACTTCCAGCACGGCGCGGTCGTTCAGCACGTCATTGCTGATAAACGGCCTTTGCGACCCCGCCACGCTCAATTCAAAGTCGCGCCCGTACAGGTCTATCACCAGCAGCTCGCTCAGTTTGCTGCCGTAAACGCGGCGGGGATGCGTCACCAGCCCGCCCCTGCGTTCATCAATGATGTTGATAAAAACCAGCGGGCTGGGCATCAGGTTGGCAATCGCCGCCAGGATGCCGGCGAACGAATCCTCGGTCGTCAAAATCGCCCCGGCCATCTCGGCGATCTCGCGCAGACGGTCGGCTTCCTGGGCGCGCCGCCGGATGTCGCCGTACAGGCGGGCATTTTCGATGATGGCGGCGGCCTGGGCGGCGAAAATCAACAGCAGGCGGGCGTCTTTGTCGGTAAAGTCCTCGCCGCTCAGTTTGTTGGATACCTGAACCGCGCCCAGGCGGCGGCTGCCCACCGCCAGCGCCGCGATCATGGTTTTGGTCACGCCGACGGTGTTGGCAAATTCTGCCAGGCCGGCGGCATAAACGACGGCATTGGACTGCACCTGGTTGGTGAACCAGTAATCTTCTTCCTGCCAGATGTCGTAAAGCGGGCTGCCGGCGGGCAGGCTGATGTAATAATTTTTTATCAGATCGTCCGGCACGCCGTAAAACGGAAGCTGCGCCACCAGACGATGGCTGGCCTCGTCCCACAGCAGCACGCCGCACATGGCAATATCCATCAGCCGGGCAATCCGCTCGGTGATAGTCGAATAAAATTCGCCTTCTTCGCTCAATGCGCCGATGGCGTGGGTCATCTGCTGCAAGCCGATGATTTCGGTTTCACGCCGCTGCTCGCGCTGGAATAGGCGGATGTTTTCCACCACCACCGCCGCCTGCGCCACCAGAATTCGCAGTTCCTGAATATCCTGCGGCGTAAACCCGCCTTCGGCCTGTTTGTTCGCCACCTGCACCAAACCGATTCGGTGGCTGCCGATCTGCATGGGGATAAAGGCGGTGGTGCGAATGCCCGCCGCGCCGTAGAGCGGCTTCAGCCCCAGGGCCTCGATCAGCGGTTCGTCAATGGCGTCGTTGCTGACCCAATAATCCTGGTTTTCCCAGATGTCCCGCTGCGGGCTGTCCGGCGGCAGGGAAATGCTGTAATTCTGGGCGGCGTAATCCGGCAGGCCGTAAAACGGCAGTTCGGCCATCAGAGCGCGGCGGTTTTCATCGTACAGCAGCACGCCGCACACCCTGGCATTCACCAGCCGGGCAATACGTTCCGTCAGGGCGCGGTACACGGCGCGGCTGTCGTCGGCGGCTTCCGCCGGGCTGACCACCTGCAAGGAGGCCATATCCCGGATGCGTTCTGCCTGCTGGCTGTAGAGTTCGGCATTGTAGATGGCCGTCGCAATCGGCTTGCTGATGGCCTGTAACAGCGCCAGGTCGGGCTGGCTGAACCGCCCGGCCTCGGCGTGGGACAGTTCCAGCGTGCCGATAAAACGGTCGCCCAGCAGCAGCGGCACGCCGACAAAACTGTAATAAAAACCGCTCAGCTTGGGCTGAATGGCTGTCCCGTCGCGCACGTCCGCCACCAGCGCCGGGCGGTGGTTTTGGGCAATCCATCCGGTGATACCCTCGCCCATCCGGTAGACGCCGCCGGCCTCCGAAAGCGCCAGCAGGTAGGCCGTTTCGCCCACCCAACCACGCGGATACAGCGCCTTCTGGCTGGCATCCCACAGGCAGATTTCGCCCGCCGCCGCCGGGCAGGCTTTCATCACAATCGTCAGCAGCGTTTGGAGAAGCTGCTCCATGCTCATGCTGGCGTTGACCGTCTCGCCGATTTCGTTGACGGTTGCCATCGCCAGCGAGAGGTCGAGCGCGTCCGGGTAGGAGTTCCCGGCTTTTAACTCGCGCATCACCACCACCGTCCGGCGCTCTGGCCCATACGGCAGCGTATGCGACGACGCCTCGACCCAGCGCGTCCCCAGTTGGAAAGACGCCTGCCCCTCGCGCAGAAACAGCTCCAAAAAGCTGTCCGCCGGCTGGGTTAACCCGGCGATGTATTCCAGGTTCGGCTCGCCGCCGTTCATGCCAATCCAGCGGCGGGCGCGGTCGTTGATATATTCCAGTTGGCCGTGTTCCCTGGAAACCAGAATGGCGTCGTCATTGGACGCCAGCGGCAGGTCAAAACCGCCGTTCCGGAGATTTTCAGCGGGGATGCGGCCCAATCGCTGCCGCTGAAGCGACCAAACCCACAGCCCCAGGATGATGACCAGCCCGCCTATCAATAAAATCAGACCAAGCCCCATACCTCACATAACCCGCAAACTCAGGCTGCTCTCACCACGAGGTCAGAATTTTGGGTCCGGCGTCTTCTTCTCCGCTCAAACCTCGGCGGCGATCTTCGGCAGCCAATTCGGTGATTTCACGAATATCGGAAAACTGGTGCGTGCGGGTGGAAACCGACCCGACCGCCAGCGTCATCAGCGGTTCCTGCCGTTCGCCCTGCGCGCCGTCCGGCACCAGGATATAACCCCGCTCCCGATCAATAAACGAATAATGCTGCCGCACCTCGTCATTAAAACGTTCCACCAACTGCTGTTTCAGTTTTTCGGCGTCCTCGGCATGGGTGATAACCACGAAGTTATCCCGCCCCGGATGCCCCACGTAATCATCCGGTGTGCCGAGATCGTCCACCACCTCGCCGATAACCAGCGCCGTAAACCGCATCACCTCGTCGCCGGCCAGAAAGCCGTAAACCTCGATGAACGGGTCAAAGTGGTTGATTTTCATGTCCACATAGGCCCACTGCTTGCTGCCGTGCATCAGGTTACGCAGGTGTTCCTCGATCAGCCGCCCGGTCGGCAGGCCGGACTTGGGGTCAATGTGGCTCTGGCGGTTGGCGGCGGTGATGGCGTTTTGCACGCGCAGTTTAAGTTCTTCGATGTCGAACGGTTTGGTGATGTAATCGTCTGCGCCCAACTCCAACCCGGCGATTTTATCGCTGCGTTCGTCTTTCTGCGTCAGAAAGATGATCGGGATATGGCTGGTGCGGGTGGTGGTTCGCAGTTCCCGGCACACGTCATAGCCGTTCATGTCCGGCAGCATGATGTCGAGGATAATCAAGTTGGGTAACTGCTTCCGGGTCATTTGCAAGGCGTCACCGCCGCGCGGCGCAACCTGCACTTCGTACTGCTGCCCGGTGAAGTAAATGCGAAGCATGTTTGCGATGTCGAAATCATCTTCGACAACCAGGATTCGGCCTTTACTCATACCTGCCCCCACCATTCTCTATTGGGTGCTTAAACGAACCTGTATTCTGTGTTTATGATACAGGTTAAACCTAGAGAACGCCAGCAAACCGGGTTAGTTCGTTGGAATAGACTAACCTCAGCCTTACATGCAGCTGCGCGCCTACCCATCACAGTATAAGCCGAAAAGGGGTTTTTGTGGGTTGAGATTAATCGCTTAAGAACCTATCCACAAACCGATTGATCTGACAGCAGAACAGTGGGCTTAAGCCCACTGTCTGGGGGTTTACGGATAAACTCTAAGGCGCAGCCGGCGACCACGACCGGCGGCGGCGCGCGGCGCGTTCCCGCACGGCGCTGATTGTCTCCGGCTTCACTTCGGCCTCGAAGCTGCGGAAGCCGCTGAGGCGGAAGCCGTGCCGGGCGGCGATGGCCTGAATCTCCAGCGCCTGCGCGACGGTGATATTTTTGCCGACCGTGTAATCTTCATAACGGCCTTCCAATGCCAGCGCCATCGTTTCGGCCATGCAGGCGTAGGACATACGCGGCGGAAAGCCGAAGTTAAAGCCAAAATCCACCGGCCCCGGCACTTCGATCATGCCGCCTTCGATCACCAGCACGTCGTCGCGCTGTTCGGCCACCTGGCGAGATACATCGCGCGGGCGCGCCACGTCGCACACCACCGCGCCGGGTTTAAGGTGGCGCGGCTCGATGACGGCGTGGACGGCGCTGGTCACGGTTAAGATCAGGTCGGCGTCGTAAATGGCGTTGATGTCTGTGCCGGCGCTGACGACCGCGCCCCGGCCTTCACACTGTTCGCGCACGGCCTCCACCGCCTCCAGCCGCCGCCCGACCAGCACCAGCCGGGCGCATTCCCCGGCCAGCATTTCGGCGCAGGTTTTGCCAACCGCGCCGGTCGCCCCGACGACCGCCACCGTCGCCGCGTCCATGCGAATATCCATCACGCGGGCGGCCTCGCGGATGGCCTCAACCGCCATCGCCACCGTGTAGCTGTCGCCGGTCGTCACCGGCACGTCCAGCCGCTCGGCAATCGTCACGCCCGCATCCCCCACCACCGAGGTATACGCCCCCAGCCCCAGCAGGCGCGCGCCCAGTTCTTCGGCCATGTGGCCGCAGGCGACGATTTTGCGGTAGACCGTTTCGACCGGCAGCGCCATCATGGTCGGCGGGGTGAAGGGGCAGGCGATCAGCCAGCCGCGCAGTTCGCGCCCGGTCGCCTGGGAGCGAATGCCGGTGATTTCGGACAGGTACACGGGCGGAAAAAAACGCGAGAAAAAGTTGATCTGGCGCTCGGTCAGGATTTTGCCCAGCAGCGGGAACTTGCGCGCCACATCTTCTTTTATATGAATGGGATGGATGATAAAAGCAAAGGTATCGTCGGGCATCAGCCAATTGCTCGCTCTCATACGGCGGATCGCCAGCCGGCCATTCTACCCGAACTATATACGAGATCGGCTGCCAACGTACCTTAAAGCCGCGCCAGGTTGCGGAGTTGTAACAGCGGCGCTACCACGAACTCCAGGTATCTTCTTCCATCTCTACTTCATCCTGGCGGGGATACAAACGCCGGTGAACCGCCCCGGCGATGTCCAGCCCGTGATGGTCGCTTTCCTCAAAGGTGACGTTGCGGGTAATCAGCCGGCGCTGCGGCGAGGCCACCAGCACCACATCGGATTCGATCATGCGTCCCGGAAAGATAATCATGCCTGCGCCGATGCGGCAGTTATGCCCCACCGCGCCGCCCAGGACGGCCTGCCCGACGCTTTCCAGTTCGCCGCGAATGTTGGCCGCTTTGATCGGCCTGGGGACGACCCGCTCGCGCCGGTTGCCGAAGGTGTCCGTGTGGGTTTCCAGCTCGCCCAACAGGTTAAAATCGGTGAAGGTGCTGCCGGCGCCCAGAAAGCTGTTGCGCCCCACCACGCACATCTGCACGCAGGTATTCTGCGCCAGGATGCTGTTTTCCATCATGGCGCTCATAAACATCGAGGCACGGAAGGGCAGGAAGCAGTTGTTGGCGACGGTGGTCAGCATCAACTGGCAGCCCTGCGAGATGTTTACGTCGTTGCCGATGGCGCAGTTGTCAATCACCACGCCCGGCCCGATGAAACAGTTGTCGCCGATAGTGGTCGGGCCGGAGATGATGGCCGAGGGATCAATGACCGTATCCTTGCCGACGCGCACCACCTCGGAGGTGGTCAAAACCTGCTTTTGTTCGATGACACCACGCCACAGCAGCCTGAGGGCGTAAAAATTGTGCGTCTTGACGTATTTCTCGAAGCGGCTGCCGCGTGTAAACACGCCGAAGATGACACTGGCGTAATAAATATGCACCCAGCTTTCAATTGAAAGGATTGCCCGCGCCGGCAGGTAATGGGTCAGGTCGCCCTGGTCATGCACCATAAAATGCGGCACGTTGTAAAAACCCTTCTCAGCGTCTTTTTCGTCAGCATCGCTCGGCACGACCACCGGCACGATTTCGGCGTTATAACCGTCTGGGAAGTACCACAGATCGGCCAGGCAGATCTGCCGGCCATCCTTGCTGGTGATGCGCTCGAAGCCGGTCGTCAGGGGCAGCGTGTAGGTGCGGAAGGCCACGTCATCGGCGAAAAAAGCCGCCCGGCAGGCCCGGCGGATCGTCCGCGCCCGCCGTAGAAAATACTCCAGAAACTCGCGGTCGAACCACAGGTTGTCCCGGTACACAATCGCCTCGCCGGAGCCGATGTGCCGGATTTGGTCGGCGCTGCGGAATGTGCCGCCCAGGTCGCATTTTTTAAACGCCTCGGCGAACAGGTTTTCCTGGTGGATTTTCAGCGTCTCGGTGCCGATGGTCAGGTCCCTGGCGGGTTCGTTGAACGGCAGCACATGGCGCATATCTTCGATCACGTAACGGTACATAATAACGCTCGCCCTCTGGCACTCTCTCCAGGCTGTGCGGTGCGGTGTCACACCTTCGCGTGCAGCCGCCCGCCGAATTCTTCAACCAGTTTATTATCCATGTCGTCGGCATAAGCCGCCACCAGGCTGATGATATTATTGGCTTCGTTAGCGTCCAGCCCTTGCAGCGGGCGCTCGCTGAACACGTACACAATATCCATATGCACGCCAAAAGCCGCGTTGGTCAGCTGGAGGTTCAGTTCCAGCAGGCGGCGGTACAGCGGCAGCAGCCCCTGGGCGGGCAGGTGCATGATCGGCGCCAACACCTGAAAATAACCGACATTGTTCTGAATCGAAATAAATATTTCAATCAGAGCAGAGCCGCGCTGGAAATTCCAGCCAAAACCTTCCTCGGTGTTCATGCGCGCCGCCACCGGGTCCACGCCGACCGCCGGCAAAATTTGCTCGACGACGGCGGCGTAAGTCTCCAGCGAGGGGGCCGGCGGCAGGGGTTTACGTCCACGACCAAACATCGGTAAAAATGCTCTCCTGTTAGGTTTGCTCCCGACCACAGCGCAGGCACAGCCCCCGGTGAAAGCCGGCGGCGGCGCTGCAATGGCGGCAGGCGATTCGATTCTGTTCATGGTAGAGGACGTTGCTGGCATCGCGCCAGCCGCGCACCTTCTTTTCGGCCTGGGCCATCAGGCTGCCGCAGGAATCGCAGTAGTACCCCCCGGCGGCAGCGGCCTGGCTGGCCGCCCCGCAGGCTGGGCAGTATTGGCGTTTTTCGGCCATCTCCTGCCTGAACGATTCGACCATCTTGCGGATGGTGTTGATATGAACACCGTACAGGTTCGAGGATGTGGCGCTGGTATTGCGGGTCAGCATCCCGACCAGATAGCGGCTGTCGTCAAAAACCGGGTTGCCGCCGGCATCCAGGCGCTGCGCGATGGTGGTTGGAAACCAGTGCGGCGACAGCAGGCGCACGGTCGTGCGGACGCTGCCCCTGGCGATCTGGCCGTTGTAGGCCACCGCCATCAGGGGCGTTTCCTCCGGGATGCGCGGCAGCGGCGTGATGGGCATCAGCTCGCTGACCGGCTGCTGCACGTACACCAGCGCCAGGTCGAGTTCCGGGTACGACCGCACCACGCGCCCCGGTACTTGCAGGCCGGTTTCCAGTTCGACGGTCACGCTTTCCAGGCCGCCGATGACATGGCGGGTGGTCGCCAGCAGCCCTTCCTGGGTGATAAAAAAGGCCGTGCCGGGGCCGTTCGGCCCACCGATGATGCCGACGATGTGATAATACCCCACGCCTGCCCCGCGCGCGGGCGCAAAACCGGGCGACGGCTGCGCGCCAAAAGCCGCCCCGCCGGTCGAAAAAGCGGGCGGCGCCGTCCCGACCGGCATTCCCGGCAGAACGCTGGGTACGGGCGGCGCGTCTGCCGCCGGGCCGAAAGCCGCCTGCGTCTGAATAGGCAGGTTAACCGGCGGCTGCGCCGGTGGGGTGGTCGTCGGTGAGGGCGGCAGCGGGCCGGTTCCCGGCGGCTGCGCCGGCGGGGTGGGAAGCTGCGACGCCAGCCAGCGTTCGACCCGGTAGCGAATGTCGGGGTTATTCGGGTCGGCGGCCAGCGCCTCGTCATAATAGGCGCGTTTGCTCTGGGGATCGCTGACCGTCTCCGCCAGCCACAGGCAGGCGACGGCGCGGATGCCGCCGGTCAGGCTGGTATCGCGCAGGGCGATTCGCAGCAGGCGCGCGCCTTCGTCCAGGTTGCCGGCCTGTATGGCGGCGATTCCTTGTTCGATATAACGAAAAGACATGATCGGCTGAATAAGCGCATGATTAACAGATAATTCTATTATAGACCGGAATTGCGGGCCTCGCTTGCAACTGGAGGGCAGGGCGATTGCATATCCAATCTTAACCGGCTCATGGCTCTTTCAGACCCCTCCCCAGCCCTCCCCGTATACGGGGAACGGGGAGGGGGACGTGTCGCGCGAGCATTCATCCTCCCCTGTATACGGGGGAGGTGTCCCGAAGGGACGGAGGGGGTCGAGAAGCAGATTGAGAACACTTGTGCCGTTTATATGCGATTGCCCTGCTGGAGGGTTCGTTCTCACTCCACGCGCAGCCATTCTTCCAGCGGCTCCTGCTGCTCCGGCAGGCGCACCACCTGAAACCAGGTGTTGCCCGGCTTGAGGTACAGCAGGTCGCCGTCGTCCGTCCGCAGGCCGATCATACTTTCGCGCGTGGGGCGCACCCAGCGGCCTTCGTAGCGCCGCCCATCGCGGAACAGCACCGCATCGCCCTCGAACCACAGTTTGATTTCGATGCTGTAGCTGACGCTGTCCTGGAAGCGGCTCTCCACGATGTCCGTGAACTGGTGATCGGCGTAGATGATGACGATATTGGCCGCCGTCACCTGCTTCAGCGTGTTGGCGTCGAAGTGACCCTGGCCGTCGGCGAAGCGTTTGTACAGCCCGCTTTTGGCGTCATACGACCACAGGATGCGCGTCGCCCGGTAGCGCAGATCAATGCGGGATGCCGGTCTGCCGCCGTCCGGCGGCGCGGGGGAAAAGGCCAGGCCGCGCAGTTCCGGCTTCTGGTTGACCTCGCGCCGGGTCGCCAGCGCCCACAGCGCGTTGGGGTTGGCGAACAGGTTGTGCGGCACTTCGATTTCCTCGTCGCGCCAGTAATAAGGAAGCCCATAAGCCACGCCCCGGAACAGCCGGTCGGCGAACTCCGAACCGTTCAGCCGTTCGTCCACGCCGGTGCTGGCCCCGGAAAAAGCCAGTATCGCGCCGTACATCGGCACCAGTTCATAATCAATCAGCCGGGCGCTGCGGATTGACCCCACCCGGTCAGGCGACTGGCCGTAAAAAACCGCCGAAAAGCGCGTTAGTCCGCCTTCGGCATAATGCTCGAACACCAGGTCTGCCGCGCCGATGCCGGCCTGGGGGCGCACCAACGGCGGCGCGTTGGAGATTTTGACGACCATCGGGCGGCGGTTGAGCGCCGAAGGGTCGTCCACTTCCAGGCCGGTCAAGGGGTTTACGCCGGCGGGAAACACATCCGGGCCGATGACTCCGGCAGGAACGATATTCTCAATTTTGGCTTCCGGCGTTTCGGTTGTAAGATGAAGGGGAGTCGGCGGCGCGGGCGTTGTGATGGGCATAATACACCCCCCGCACCCGATTAACAGACCGACAAAAACTCGTTTGAACATCGCACACCATTCCGCAGCCAGCACAGAGCTGCATTATAATATAAGTGGGTGGATTGTCTGGATAACCAACTTGCACTAAAATGCAGGGCAGATGGCTCTGGTTGACGCGATTCAGGGCGTTAGCTATAATCACAAACAGGTCGGTGTTATGCACGAAGTTATGGTTCAAGTGCGAAATGGCTTGGCATTCAATTTTTGTAGGGGGCCCAAATGCCATTAAAGGGCGAACTGAGGGATTTTAGCACCACGCAGCTCCTCAATCTCATCAATCTCGCCGGGAAAACCGGGACGCTCACCATCTTCAAAGCGAATAAAACCGGCGAGTTTGAAGAGGTGAACGGGAAAAAGCGGGAGAAAATCACCGCCGGGCCAGAACGTGCCAAAGTCTCTTTTCGCAGCGGCAAGCTCATTTATGCCATGATGGACGACCAGGACGGCAATCTGGTTTCGGTGCTGAACAAAGCCGGCAAGCTAACCGACGAGCAGGCGCGCATCATCCGGGAGCGCGCGAAAAACACGGCGGACAAAGCCCTGGCGCTGCTGCTGATTAATGCCAACTACGTTTCGCAGAACGATGTGGTGAGCTGCATCCAGCAGCATACGCTGGATGTGGTGTATAACCTGCTGTCGTGGAATCAGGAGCCGTTCCGCTTTGACGACGACGTGCTGCCGGATAACAACCGCATCCAGGTGCCGATTGACCTAGAGAACGTCATCATCGAAGGCGCGCGCCGCATCCGCGAAATCGAAGAACTGAACCAGCACCTGCCGAACCTCGATATGGCGCTTAAATTTCCCGAAAACCCGAAAGAGAAGTTTAAGGGCATTCACCTCAGCGTCGAAGAATGGCGGGTGGTTTCGTTCGTCAACCCCAAAAACTCGATTCGCCAGATCGCCAAAGCCAACAATATGTCGGAAATCGAAATCCGGCGTATCGTCTACGGCCTGGAACAAGCCGGCCTGGTCGAACTGGTGAAACCGCCAGGTATGGAGCAGTCGGTCGCCGCCAAGACGACGCGCCGGCCCGTTCCCACCAAGCCGCAGGTTCAGAAAGTAGTGGTCAACCGACTGATTGATAAGATTCGGTCTATCTAGCGTCCTGAAGTCCACGAGGACATTGTACCGGAAGAGCGAGTACACTATGCAAACTGTCAAAATGGTTATCACAGGGCCGTTTAGCGCCGGTAAAACTGAGTTCATCCGTTCGATCAGCGAGATTGAAGTTGTCTCCACCGAGCGGGAAATCACGACACCTGCCGAGAAACGCCAGAAAGACGTAACCACCGTCGCAATGGACTTTGGGCGCATCACGGTAGATGATGACCTGGTGCTGTATCTGTTCGGCACGCCCGGCCAGCGCCGCTTCGACTTTATGTGGGAAATCCTGGCGGAAGGGATGTTAGGTTTTGTAGTGATGGTGGACAGCTCCAAGCCGGAAACCTTCCGCGAGGCCAAAAGCATCCTGGAAACCTTCCGCGCCTACGCGCCCACCCCTTACGTGGTGGCGGCCAACAAACAGGATCATCCTGATGCCTGGAGCGCCGACGACCTGCGTATTGCCCTGCGTATCGAAGAAGGCGTCAAACTGCTGCCGTGCGTCGCTAAAGATAAGGAAAGCGTGAAGAATGTCCTGCTTGAACTGCTCTATTCGATCCTGGAGGAAATGGACACCTAGAGCGGTTATCACCTCACCATTCTTAAAGGCGGAACCCTCGTGGCGACTCTGGTAACTGAACAGGGTATTGTTCACTATGAAACTTACGGTCGTGGACGCCCTGTTCTTTTGTTGCATGGCTGGCTTGGCTCGTGGATGCTGTGGCGGCGCACCATCGAAGAACTGGGGAAGGAATTTCGCACCTATGCCCTGGATTTCTGGGGCTTTGGTGAATCCGGCGACCAGGGGGCGGATTTTTCGGTCAACAACTTCGTCACGCTGGTTAACCAGTTCATGGACCGGTTGGGCATCGTCAAAGCGCCGCTGGTCGGCCACTCGATGGGCGGCACGGTTTCGCTGACGGCTGCCGTTCGTTACCCGGAAAAAGTCGTTAAGGTGATCGTCATCGGCTCGCCCATCGTCGGCACGTCGCTTAACCCGCTGCTGCGGCTGGCCGGACACCGGGGCTGGATGGGTCTGGCGGAAACCGCGCCGTTTTTGTTCGATATGTTCATGGGTGGGCTGCGGGCTTCGCTGCGGGTGGCGGCCTATGGGTTGGCGAAAGACGGCAAGGCGCTGGGCCAGATGTTCAATTCCGACCTGTCCAAGCTAACGGTCGGCCCATTTTTTGAGAGCATCGGCACGCTGCGCGAAACCGACCTGCGCCCCCGCATTGGGGAACTAAAGATGCCTATCCTGGGCATTTACGGCAAAAAAGATCGCATCGTCAGCCCCAACCAGTGGCAGCCGCTCAAACAATACGCGCCGCACAGCCAGATCGCCGTCTTCGAGCAGTCCGGCCACTTCCCCATGCTGGACGAATATACGCGCTTCCACGAAACTGTCCGGCAGTTCCTCAATAACGGCTGATATAAACGGCGCTTTTTGAAGCTGACCGCCAGAATTTGGCGCGTTCAGTCGCCGGCGGTGGCGATTTTTTCCCCCAGAGCGCTTCGCCGACCGCGCAGCCAGCGATAAGCCACCACGCCGGCAGCCGCCAGCGCCGCGACGACCATAAGCGGCAGCAGCACGCCCTGGTACTGGTTAAAGCCGGCCAGGATTTCTTCCCAATTTTCGCCCAGCAGATAACCAACGCCGACCCAGAAGGCGTTGACGATGGCCGAGCTGAGCGCCGTGAAGATGATAAACACCGGCAGCGACAGGCGGCAGATGCCCGAAACCACCGAAACGGTCGGCCTGACCATCGGTATCCAGCGCCCGACAAAAACCATCGCGCCGCCGTAGCGGTTGAACAGGCTTATGCCTCGGTCAAGTTCGTTTTCGGACAGGCCGGCGTAACGCCCAAAGCGGCGGATGAGTCCCCGCACGACCGGCTCGCCGGCCCATTTGCCCAGGCCGTATAACACCAGCGAACCCGTCAGCGCGCCCAGCGTGGCCGCCAGCCAGACGCTAAACACGGCGAACTTGCCCTGCGCCGCCATGATGCCGGCCATCGGCATGAACGGTTCGGTTGGGATGGGCGTGAAGATGTTTTCGGCGAACATCACCAGGAAAATGCCGGGATAGCCAATCGTCACCATCGCGGCTTCTAAAAATTGCGCGATCTCGCTCAACAGTTCGGACACGGACGGTCAGACTTTCTACTTGGCGGGTTTGCATACTCCATACTACTTGATTTAACCCGCAAGCGCCTAAAAAGCTGTGCAGATTTTTATTAGGGCCACGTAAAAAACGCGCCGCTTGACAGGCTGCCTTTTCCGGCATACTATATCTGTAACAGATACATCGAGAACGGATATACGCGGTATGATTTCGCAGAACGCACGCCCTGAAGACCTGCTGCCGCTGACCCCGGCGGTCTTTCACATTCTGCTAGCGCTGGCCGGCGGCGAAAAACATGGCTACAGCATCAGCCAGGAGGTGAACGGCCTCACCGGCGGGCAGATCAAAATGGGGCCAGGGACGCTGTACGGCACAATCAAACGGATGCTGGCGGCGGGATTGATCGAAGAAAGCGACGACCGCCCCGACCCGGCGCTGGACGACGAACGCCGCCGTTATTACCGGCTGACCGAATGGGGGCGGCTGGTCGCCGGGGCGGAAGCGCGCCGGCTGGATGGGCTGGTGCGGGTGGCGCAGGCGCGCCGCGTGTTGGAGGCGGACTGATGCGCCGGGCGGAGCGGTTTTTCCGGGCGCTGCTGTGGCTGTACCCCGCCGATCACCGCCGGGACTACGGCCCTTTAATGGAGCAGCTTTTCCGTGACCAGTACCGGGACGCGCGCCGCTGCCGCCTGGGGCCGGCGCGGCTGTGGCTGCGCCTGCTGCCGGATGTCATCCTGTCGGCCTGGAGGGAAGGCCGCGATTCCTGGAGGGGGAAGCTGATGAACTCATCTTTATCCGGGCGTGTGGATAAAACGACTGCCCTGGTCTTTCTGCTGCCGGCGCTGGCGGCCCTGCTGCTGTTCGACCCGGACGTTTTGCAGGGCGAGTGGATACCCTACGGTCTGGCGGCGCTCATCGGCGCGGGCGGCTGCCTGCTGGGGCGCGTGGGGTTAATCCCGCGCCTCGAGTTCTGGGGCGGTTATACCGCCGGGTTTCTGATTTTTGCGTTTGGTTTCCTGGTTATCAACATCTGGTCACCGGCTATGAACACCGGCATCCGGGCGCTGCAAAGCGGCACAATCGTGAACTATCGCCATGCGCTTTATGTTATCGTCTGCCTCGCCGCGCTTGCCATTCTTTACCGGACGGCCAGACGCTCCGCCGCCCTGTTACGCATTGCGCTGGTGGTTCTGACGCTCAACCTGGGTTTGTGGATTGCGCTGCACAATACACCGCTCGACGCGCCGATCATCTGGCAGGCGGCCTGGATGCTGGGTTACAGCGTTACGGCGCTGTTCATCGCCGTGATGGGCGTCCGTATCCTGCGGCGGTCGGGGCTGCCGGCGCTGGTGGCCGTCATGGCCGGGTTGGGGGCGCTGGTGACATTTTTTACCATAGACGAGTATCAGGGGGCGGAACTGACCCTCATGATTCTGTTAGGGGTGTTCGTGCCGCTAATCGTCTGCCCGGCCTGGCTGTTGCTGACCGAAAACTGGCGCGTCCGCAAAACCGGCCTGCTGGTTATCTGGGCGCTGATGCTGTTCGGTATGGGACTGGTGCCGTTCCTGATCTACCGTTCGTCGGGCGTTTACCTACCAAAATTGAATACCTTCCTTTTCCATCTGGGTTACGCCCTGCCGATCTGGATAACCTTATGGCTGGCGCTGAACCTTTACGAGCGCGAAGCGCCGCAGCCGGAAGCTGCCGCGCCGGTTTAAAGCAGTTCCTTCAGCGACAGCGCCAGCATTTCACTGATGCCCGGCACAGCGGTCAGCTCCTCGATGCTGGCCGCTTTGATGGCGTCAATCGAGTTGCCGAAGGCTTTGAGCAGCGCCTTACGTTTTTTCGGCCCGATGCCGGGTATGGTTTCCAGGCGGCTCGCCATGCCGATTTTGGCGCGCTGCTGGCGGTGCGTGGTGATGGCGAAGCGGTGGGCTTCGTCGCGGATGCGCTGCACCAGGTAAAGCGCCTGGCCGCGCCGGGGCAGGATGATCGGTGT
Organism: Anaerolineae bacterium; assembly: GCA_026645945.1. Classification (GTDB taxonomy): domain Bacteria; phylum Chloroflexota; class Anaerolineae; order Aggregatilineales; family Phototrophicaceae; genus CFX2. Next base: position 10,760 of record JAPKMO010000034.1, on the reverse strand, counting down.
GGGGTTGTCCGGCTGGTAAAGTTCTTCAAACTGTTTTGCCAGCGCCACCACCGGGACGCGCTCCAGCAGGCCGAACTCCTTCAGCACCTCGACGGCCACGTTAAGCTGCCCCTTGCCGCCGTCCACCATCAGCAAATCGGGCAGCAGCCGCCAGGTTTCGTCGTGGTCGGTCTGGCCGGGGGCGACTGTCGAGGGGTCGCTGAGGGCTTTCTGATAGCGGTTGAAACGCCGGGTGAGTGCCTCGCGCATGGACTGGTAATCGTCCGAGCCGCTGTGCGTAACCGAGCGGATGTTAAAGCGCCGGTATTCACTTTTACGCGGCGCGCCGCGCACGAACATCACGCGGCTGGCGACGATAGCCGTCCCCTGGGTGGTGCTGATGTCGTAGCATTCGATGCGGTTGGGCGGCGCCGGCAGTTTAAGCGCCTCCTGGAGTTCCGCCAACCCCTGTTCGTGACGGTGCGTGTCGGCTTCCCACTGGGCGCGGATCATGCGCAGGGCTTCGCCGGCGTTTTCCTCGGCCATTTTGATGAGGTTGTGTTTGTCGCCGCGTTTGGGGACGGTGATGGTCACTTTATGGCCGCCGCGTTTATCCTTCAACCACTGCTCGATGATGCGGGCTTCCTCTACCTCGTCCGGCAAAATAATCTCGTGCGGGACTTCGGCCACGTCGCCGTAAAACTGGGTGAGGAACTGGCTTAAAATTTCGGCGTCCGGTTCGCCGTCCGCGCCGCCGAGCATCCGGGCATCGCTGCCGACCAGCTTGCCGTTGCGGATGAACAGGATTTGCACGCAGGCGTCGCTGCGATCGCGGGCCAGGGCGATCACGTCATGGTCGGTCATGCGGGGGTTGATGACCTTGTGCCGCTGGTTGATGTATTCGATGGCCTTAAGCTGGTCGCGGATGGCCGCCGCCCGCTCGAACTGGAGATTTTCGGCGGCCTGCTGCATTTCCGCTTGCAGCCGCGCCATCACTTTTTCCGATTTGCCGCTCAACACGTCCATCAATTCGCCGATCATGGCGCGGTATTCGTCCTGGCCGACCGCGCCGATGCAGGGCGCATTGCACAGTTTGATGTCGTAAAACAGGCAGGCGCGTTCGTCCTGGCCGGTGATGGTGCGGTCGCAGGTGAGGTAGGGGAAGGCTTTCCGCAGCGTTCGCAGCGTATTCTGCACCGCCCACATGGCGGTATACGGCCCAAAGTAGCGGCTGCCGTCTTGTTCGACCCGGCGCGTGGTTTCGATTTTGGGGAACGGGTCCTGCCAGCGCACCCGGATATAGGGGTAGCGTTTGTCGTCCTTGAGCATGATGTTGTAACGCGGCAGGTGGCGTTTGATGAGCGTTTCTTCCAGGATGAGCGCCTGGACTTCCGTTTCCGCGACGATCACCTCGATGTCGGCCACCTGCTCCCGCAGGCGCAGCGTTTTGGGGTAGGCCTCGGCGCTGGAATTAAAGTAGCTGCGGACGCGATTCCGCAGTTTTTTCGCCTTGCCCACGTAGATAACCTGGCCGCGTTCATCCTTCATCAGGTAGCAGCCGGGTTTGGTCGGCAGGCTGGCGAGGATATGCCGGATATGTTCGGAGGGTTGGAAAGCCGCCATAGGTTTACAACAAGCCAGTTTCAGGTTGAATTTTCGTTCTATTGTAGCGCCAAACGTGACGGGCGGCGAGGGGTGTGTTACCAGATTGTTTCCATTTTGCCGGCAGCTTGATTGTTTGCCGGCAGCTTGATTGCAGCCGGAAAGCGCGCTGCCGGCGACCGGCGGAAATGTTTCGTAAAACTGGAAATTTGGATAATATCAATGTCATTATCCTATCCCACCGTAAAAGATGATGGTCGAAAAACCGACACTTTTCCTGAGCTACCGCCGGAAGTCCAGCGCCGATCTGGCGCGCTATCTGAACGACCATCTGAACAGGATGGGCGTGGATGTATTTTTTGACGTGGCCGACATCGAAGGCGGCGCGCGCTGGTCGGCAGCATTGGAGCGCGAACTCATCAACCGCCGTTATTTCCTGGTGATTCTCGCGCCCGATACCCTGGAATCGGAGTGGGTCAGGAAAGAGATCGAAACCGCCCTGCGCCACCAGAAAGTGATTATCCCCCTGCTGACGCAGGGATTCACTTTTCAGGATGTGACGCTGCCGGAAACGATCAAAGACCTGGCCGAGTACCAGGCTGTGAAGTTCGACTATGAAAGCCCCGAACCGGCCTTTGATCGAATCAAGCAGACGCTGCAAATCGGGCGTCCCCGGCGGCTGCTGAAGTGGATTGGCGGGGGTGCGCTGGCGACGATCATCGCGCTGATACTGGCTTTTCTGGCGTTGTTCCCGGAGCAGACGCGCACCGAATGGTTTCAGGCATTGGGGCTGATCGGGCAATCGGCCACGCCGACTACCGCACCCACCGACGCGCCGCGCCCGACCGATACATCCCTCACGCCCACCAGCACGCCGCCGGTTCCGGCAACGCCCGTGCCGGTTGTTCCGACCAACGCGCCGTTTCCGACCGCACCCGTTTCGGCTGTTCCAACCGACGCGCCGACCAGGGAGGCTGCCCTGCGGCTCATCACCTCGCCCGACACGCTGACCATCGTCGTGCAGGCGTCCGCGTCAGTGGATTTACGCGGCCTGAACCTGCGTTACGAGGACTCGTTTGGCGCAATCGTCACCCGGCATCCCGCCGACGATTTTGACGTGCTGGCGCTCACCGGCGGCCTGGCCGAACCTGGCGCGTGTTTCGTCTACCGGGAAGCCGGCAGCAGTTCGCCCCTGCCGGACGCCTGCGCGAATACGCAGAAAGTTTTTCGCCGCGAGGTGACACGCGCCGACGTGTTCTGGTACGACTTCACGACCAACCGCCCGCGCGATCTTGTGGCGCTCAACGGCGAGCAGTTGATTATTGTCTGCCCCGGCAGCAGCCCAAGCTGCGACGTGGCGTACACCGGCGCGGCGCTCGTGCAGCCGGCGGCGACCACAGCGCCGGTGACACAGGGTTATCCGTGCGCGGCGACGATCACCACAGCGCGCGGAAATCCGATCAAGCAGCTTCGACGTGATACGGCAAACGACCGGACGCGCTATGATATTGAAGCCGGACGGCAGATTATCATTCTGGATCCGCCTACCGGGCCATCCAGCGACCAGGTGTATCGCATCGCTGATGCGGCCACCCAGGTGCAGTTGGGATGGATTGGAATCGAATATGTCAGTGTTTCACCAGCCTGTCCGATTTTACCGTGAGCTAATGTTATCGAGTGGAGGTTATGGTTATGCGTCGTGTTATGCTGATTCTGTTTTTAAGTGTCGTTCTGGTCAACGCTCAATCAGTCTACGGGCAGACATCAAGCCGCGTTGAGTGTGGCAATATCGCCACCGCCGAGTTTGCGGAAAGCAAGTCTGTCCTGACATTTCAAATTGAACTTTCGCCCGGCTATAAGCTGTGGTTCGAGACAGAGCGTTTTGGCGATTACCTGCTGTTTAATGTGGTTTCCAACGTAAAGAGCAAAGGCAGCGGCCTTTTAGCGCCATCGGGCGCGGTGGTCGTGTCCGCGCGTGACGAGTTGTTTAACTTCAGCGATAGTTATCTCCCGAACATTGCCCTCGAAACCGGCGTGCTGGGTGAACGTGGATTGTATACGATACAGCTTGCTAACGAAGAAGCTGTAGGCGCGTTCAGGCTGCGGATCGGGTGCGTCACAGACACCGGCACGGTGATTAATCCCGGTGACGTAGCGCCACCAGCGCCCCCTACTCCGGTGCTGCCCACTCTCCCCGCCAACTTCGTCGGCTTCCCCGGCCTTGCGCCGGTGGATTTCGCCAGTGCCATCCCGCTGCCGCTGATCGCCGGCACGCCGATGACCGGCGCGGTCACGCCGACGGGCGGCGAAGTTTTCGCCTTCGCGCTGGATGCCAGCGGCGGCACGAACCTCGACCTGACCGTTAACCGCCTTTCCGGCAATCTCAATCTCGGCCTGGTGGTGCTGTCGGCCAATAACGAAGTCGTGTTCCAGGCCAGCCTGGTCACGTCGCAAACGCTCAACACGCGCTTCACGCTGCCGGCGGCGGGACAGTACACGATTGGCGTGTTCCGCGTGGACTTGCTGTCGCCCGCCGCGCCGGAAGCAACCGCCTTCCAGGTGCAGGCGGCGCTGAACCCATAAGCCGGAAAACTCAACGCAAAATATGGGCGGGCCTGGAAACCTGCCCCCGCAGCACTCATGCCGATCGTCGGTTAACAGGGCCTCGCTCTTGCAGCAGCCCCGGCGGACATAACCGGACGAGTGTGCTTTCCCCCGACGGTTGATTTATAATCCTCATACCGATTTTTCCGAACAGGTTGGGGAGGGATTATCATGCGCTACCGCGAACTGGGACGCACCGGCTGGCAGGTATCGGAGATCAGCTTCGGCGCCTGGGCGATTGGTTCGGCCTGGGGGCAGGTGGATGACGCCGATTCGATGGCCGCGCTGCACGCGGCGGTTGACCGGGGCGTGAACTTCATTGACACGGCGGATGTTTACGGCGACGGCCACAGCGAGCGCCTGATCGCACAGCTTAAACGCCAGCGCCCCGGCGAGCAGATCATCGTCGCCACCAAAGCCGGGCGGCGGCTGCCCAAACAGGTCGCCGAAGGCTACAGCGCCGAAAACCTGAACACCTGGATAGACAGCAGCCTGCAAAATCTGGATACCGACTGCCTCGATCTGGTGCAGCTTCACTGCCCGCCGACCGATGTTTACTATATGCCAGAAGTGTTCGGTTATTTAGACGATCTGGTGAAGGCCGGGAAAATCCGCTATTACGGCGTCAGCGTGGAGCGGGTGGAGGAGGCGCTTAAGGCTATCGAGTATCCCGGCGTCCAAAGCGTGCAGATCATCTTTAATATGTTCCGCCACCGCCCGTCGGAGCTGTTTTTCCCGGAGGCCAAACGCCGCAAGGTCGGCATCCTGGCGCGCGTGCCGCTGGCGAGCGGCCTGCTGACCGGCAAGATGTCCCGCGAGAGCAGTTTCGCCGCCGATGACCACCGCAATTTCAACCGCTACGGCCAGTCCTTCGACCGAGGCGAAACCTTTTCCGGCGTGGATTTTGAAACTGGCTTGCAGGCGGTCGAGGAGCTGAAGGCCGTGTTCAAAGATGGAGCCACGCTGGCGCAGGTGGCGCTGCGCTGGATTTTGATGTTCGACGCCGTGAGCTGCGCCATCCCCGGCGCCAAACGCCCGTCGCAGGTGGAGGATAATATCGCCGCCGCCGATCTGCCGCCGCTGACCGAGGTGCAGATGGCACGGGTGCGGGAAATTTACGGCAAATACGTTCGCGCTCAGGTGCATCACCGCTGGTGATGACGGCTGCTGCGGGTGTGCGGGCAGGTTTCTAAACCCGCCCCTACCTGGACGGATACCCAATCACACGAAAGGAACGACTATATCTTGACTCGTTTACGCGACCTGGGCGCTGCGCCGGGCGACCTGCCGACCGGCGCGTTTAACGCCATCACCGACGTACCCGGCGTGCGCGTCGGCCACGTCACGTTAGTTTCCGGCGAAGGCCCGCTCCGTCCGGGCGAGGGGCCGGTGAGAACCGGCGTGACGGCCATCCTGCCGCACGGCGGCAACCTCTACCGGCTGAAAGTCCCCGCCGGAGTGCGGACGATCAACGGCTTTGGCAAGGCTACCGGCTTCGAGCAAATCCGCGAGCGCGGCGTGATCGAAACGCCGATCATCCTCACCAATACGCTGAATGTGGGGCGGGCGGCGGACGCGCTGGTGGCCTACATGCTGCGCGATAACCCGGACATCGGCATCACGGCGGGGACGGTTTGCCCGGTGGTGGGCGAGTGCAACGACGGTTTTCTGAATGACATCCAGGGGCGGCACGTTACCGAAGCGCACGTCTGGGAAGCCATCGAGTCTGCCAGTGACGGTCCGGTGGCAGAAGGGAACGTCGGCGCAGGGACGGGGACACAGTGTTTCCAGTTTAAGGGCGGCATCGGCACGGCTTCGCGCCGGGTGCTGGATGGCCGCTTTACCGTCGGCGCGCTGGTGCAGTCGAATTTCGGCCTGCGGGGCGATTTGCTGGTGATGGGCGCGCCCATCGGCAAACATTTCCTCGACCGCTGCCTGCCGGAACCCGGCCCCGGCTCAATTATGATGGTGCTGGCAACCGACGCACCGTTTGACTCCCGCCAGTTGGAGCGGCTGGCGATGCGGGCGGCCTTCGGGCTGGGGCGCGTTGGTTCAATCGGGCAGGACGGCAGCGGTGATTTTGTGATCGCGTTTTCGACCGCCAACCCCTGGCCGCATTATGTCCTGGAACAGCAGCCGCCGGATGAGGTGCAGGCCGTCACGCGATGGGCGGAATCCGGCCCGGCGATGGACGAGTGTTTTAAGGCGGCGGTAGAGTCGGTCGAGGAGGCCATTCTTAATTCGATGGTGGCGGCGCAGACGCTGACCGGGCGCGACGGCAATACGCTGCACGCCCTCCCGCTCGACCAACTGGCCGACCTGCTGCGGCATTACCGGCGGCTTTAGGCAGGGCGGGGTAAACGCATATAAAACCTTAGAACCTATCCATAAACCGATTGATCTGATAGCCGAACAGTGGGCTTAAGCCCACTGTCTGGTGGGTTGACGGATAAACTCTTAATGAGTTTTCAATCTGTAAAGATCGTTTGGCAGGTAGGGGCGCCAGGCCTGGCGCCCCTACGAACCACCGTAACCCTTTATGGCCTTGAATTGGATAGGATATACGTTTGTCCTATTAGGCGTGCTGCGCCGTTTCGCCACCGGTCAACAATTGTTGTATGATCGAAAGTGCTGGTCTGGATTCGCTCTCACCCTTTTCAGGGCTTTAGGCCCGCCAGAAAGCCGGGGAATCACTATGCGGTTAAGCTTCTACGGGGCGGCGCAAACCGTCACCGGCTCGCAGCATATGATCGAAGTGAACGGAAAGCGTATTCTGCTGGACTGCGGCCTATACCACGGCAAACGCGCCGAGTCGCAAGAGCGCAACCGCCGCCTGCCTTTCGATCCGCAGTCGGTGGATGTGATGATTCTGTCGCACGCCCACATTGACCATTCCGGCAATATCCCGAATCTGGTCAAAAACGGCTTCGGCGGCGACATCATCTGCACCCACGCCACCCGCGACCTGTGCGCCGTCATGCTGCTGGACAGCGGCCACATCCAGGAACGGGACGTGGAGTACGTCAATAAAAAAAATCGCAAACGCGGCAAACCGCCGGTCGAGCCGATTTACACCCAGGCGGACGCCGAAGCCAGCCTGGATAGTTTTGTATCGCAAAACTACAGCCGCCAGCGCCAGGTTTTGCCCGGCGTTTACCTGACCTTCCTGGACGCCGGGCATATGCTCGGCAGCGCCATCGTCATCCTGGACATCGAAGACCACGAAGCGCACCGCGACGTGCGGCTGGTCTTCAGCGGCGACCTGGGGCGCGTCGGCATTCCCATCATCCGCGACCCGCAGATGGTGGATTCCGCCGATCTGCTCATCATGGAAAGCACCTACGGCAACCGCCTGCACCCGCCCTACCCGGACGCCGAGCGCGAACTTGAACGCATCGTGGTGGAAACCTACCGGCGCGGCGGTAAAGTCATTGTCCCGGCTTTCGCCGTTGGCCGCACGCAGCAGTTGGTTTACACCCTGCACCAGCTGGCGAACCGGGGCGACATTCCCCGCCTGCCGATCTTCGTAGACAGCCCGCTGGCTGTCAATACCACCGATGTATTCCGCACTCACCCGGAATGCTTTGATGCCGAAACCCGCCAGTTCATCCTTGATCTGGGCGGCCAGGCCGACCCGTTCGGCTTCCAGGACGTGACTTATACGCGCTCGGTGGAAGAAAGCAAACGGCTGAACTTCCTGCGCCAGCCGGCCATCATCATCAGCGCCAGCGGCATGGCAGAAACCGGGCGCATCCTGCACCATCTTAAAAACAACATCGAAAACCCCGACAATACGGTGCTGATCGTCGGCTGGCAGGCCCCGGACACGCTGGGGCGGCGGCTGGTCGAACGGCAGCCGGAAGTCCGCATTTTTGGCGAAACCCACACCCGCCGGGCGCAGGTGGAGGTGCTGGACGGCTTCAGCGGCCATGCCGACCGGGACGAACTGCTGGCTTGGGCGGGCGCGTTCCGGCGCAAACCGCAGCAGACTTTTTTGGTGCATGGCGAGCCGCAGGCCGCCGACGCGCTGGCCGGCGGGCTGAAGGAACGTTACGGCATGGCCGTTTTTGTGCCGGAATGGAAGCAGTCTTTTGAGGTGTAAATGAGCGACAACATCTTCGCCGACGACTGGCGCGAATGCCTGCGCGCCCATTATATGCATGTCATCCGCACCGGCGACCGCGTGACCGAGCCGACGCTGCGCGGCGTGATGCAGGAGGCCGGTTTTGGCGAAACCGAACTGGCGGAACTGCGCGTGCTGGCGACCCTGCGCGTCGAGGATGCGCCGGAAGACTTCGTGCCGGATTTACACCCCCTGGAAGGCCAGCCGTCCGGGCAGGTCTTTTATTCGATGCCGGCAGAAGCCGATGAACCACCTGAAGCGGAAGCCGCGTTCGATGTGGAGGGCGCAGCAGCCGGCGAGGAAGCCGTGCTGGCTGACGAGGCCGACGCACCGCCCGACGCTGACGATGAAACTGACGAGCCGGACGCCGGCGCGCCGCAGCAGTTAAGCCTGTTTTAGCCGGTGTGGTGTTATCCTTAGCATCTATCCGTAAACCGATTGATCTGACAGCAGGACAGTGGGCTTAAGCCCACTGTCTGGTGGGCTTACGGATAAACCTTTAGTACATCAGTATATGGTTGAGTTAACGCTACTAAGGATAAAACCATGCTGCTTCGTTTACGCCGGGTGTTGATGGCTCTTTCGCTCGTCGCACTGGTTAGCTCTATTGTGCTGCTGCTGAACTTCACCGCGCCCAATCCCACAGGCCGCCGTTATTCCAGCGCCATGCCGCTTGTGACCGGTCAGGCCAGCAACCGGGACATTGGTTTATCCGGGGAACGCATACTGGCGGCAGACCTGCGCCTGCCGCGCAACGAAGACCCCGACCAGCTTCAGTGCATTTGTAACAGCAGCGGCAGCTACAAACCGCCGGTCAGCGAGTGCCGCGTCTGTTATGCCTATACACAGACGATAGCCAATTACCGCCGTCCCGATTTTGTCGCGCCGGGTTTCATCGCCGAAGCGAAAAACCGGCAGGATTTTCCGTACAGCGAGCGGGATCAGGTCGAACAAATCAGCGATTACGCCCTGGCGGCCAAAGCTCTCGGCATTCCGCTCTGGCTCTACGTGCGCGTTAATACTGAGGTCGCGCCGGAATTTTATCGTCTGGTGCGCGAAACCGGCGGCGACGTGGTGGCCTATTTCACCGTTCCCGGTTATGTAGACCCGGTAGATTATGCCGCGCAGCGCAGCGCGCTGGTATCCGGGCTGGCGCTGGTTGTTCTGGGGCTGTGGGAGTTCGCCGGACGGCGCGCCCGCCGTACCGTGACCATCCCTGCTGCCCCGCCTAAACCCGGCAAACTGCCCCGTTCACCCAATCCGTTTGGCAAAGCGGATGCCGCTGAGGACTTCATGCGGCGCGGAAAAGACCGCGCGCGGGGTATAATTGATCGAGAGGACAGCCGGAGTGAGATGGATTGACCGACGAACACTTCATGCGGCTGGCGCTGGAGGAAGCTCTTCACGCGCTCGAACACAGCGACGTGCCGATTGGCGCGGTGGCCGTGCGTGATGGCGTGGTCATCGGCACAGGCCACAACCACCGCGAGGCCGACCAGGACCCCACCGCCCACGCCGAAATGATCGCGCTGCGGCAGGCGGCGCGAGTGGTCGGCCACTGGCGTTTAGAGGGTGTCACGCTTTACTGCACGCTGGAACCCTGCGCCATGTGTGCCGGGGCGATGGTGCTGGCGCGCCTGCCCCGGCTGGTTTACGCAGCGGCTGACCCCAAAACCGGGGCTGCCGGAAGCCTGATGAACATCCTCCAGCACCCGCAGCTTAATCACCGCGTGGAGGTGGTGTCCGGCGTGCTGGCCGACGAATCCGCCGCTTATATCCGCGCCTTTTTCGCCGACCTGCGCGCCGACGGCCAGCGCCACTAAAAGACGGATGTCGCTACCGGCGTCCCCGCACGACGCGACCCAGGAAGATCAGCACCGCCGCGCCGATAGTCGCCAGAACCAGGTTGACGATCACCAGCGGCAGGCCGCCTTCAGGCTTGTCTATGCCCCCGAACAGACCGACCAGGAAACCCGCCGCCAGCGCGCCGAGCAGCCCCAGAATCAGATCGGAGATAAATGGCTGGTCTTTCGATCCCATCAACTGGCGGGCCAACGCGCCCGCCACCGCGCCCACAATAATCCACCCGATGCAGATAAACGGAGACTGCACCAGCCAGCTAATGAAAGCACCGATGTCCATACACCCTCCCTCAGACAAGATATATTCAACCGGGCGATGGTTTGGGAAAACACGCCGCCCTGCGGCCCCGTGTTTTCTTATACCGACTATAATACATTCTGCGCTGTGGGGCTACTTGCAGGCACAATGCCGCTATCTCTCGAATGTTAAGGCTTATGATTGAGCAGCAGATACAGGGTTGCAGCGGTAGAAAGCGCGGCCAGAATCGGCCCAATCTGGTGCAGCGTCAGGACGATTTTCGGCATGGGATTTTCGGTACTCAGCAGCCCACCCATGATGATTGTCACGACAAAAAACAGCACCGTCAGCC
>JAPKMO010000033.1 GCA_026645945.1 Anaerolineae bacterium | reverse complement strand
GCCAGATTCAGCGCCAGCAGCAGCCCCAGATTCACCAGATGAAAACCGGCTTCCCCGGCGGGCAGGCGGCTGCCGCCGAACAGCCACCGGCGCGCCCGCACCAGCGCCCGCGAAGCCGACGCGCGCCCGATCAGCAGCGCCGCCACCAGCAGAAAAACCTGAAAGCGTAAGGCGATTTCCAGCGGTTCGCCCAGCGTCAGCCGCCGCAGGTTGCCGATGAACTGCCGCAGCCAGATCGAAAGCCCTTCCGCCGGGTTGGCCGCCAGGATGGGCAGCAGCCGCGTAGTGAAGTTGTAGGGGTAAGGCGCGCCCAGCCATTGAAAAAGCAGAAAGGCGGCCACGAAACCCGCACCGGCCAGCAGCAGCCGCACCTGGCGGGCGCGCCCGGAGCCGTAAGCCAGCAGCGGCAGGAACAGCAGCGCCCAGGTCAGCCGCAGCAGCGCCGCCAGCGCGATCAAGACCAGCGCCGCCGCCAGCAGACGCCGGGGCGTGTTTTCGCCCTGGGCCAGCCGGATGAAAAACAGCGCCGCCAGCACGATGCCCGCCGACTGGTGCAGGCTTTCCTGCATGGACGACGGCGCGTACAGCAGCGCCGGCCAGAAAACCAGCAGCAGCAGTCCCATAAAAAGCAGCTGCCGCGCGTCCGGGCGCGTGAGATAGACGAACAGCGCCAGCGCCGCTGTCAGCAGCAGCAGGTTCAGAGACGGGACACTGTGCGGATACCAGCCCGCCAGCCCGGCGATGCCGCCCAGCAGCATTGGAAACCAGGGGCCATGCGTGTCGAAATGCGAAAAAGCCGCCGGGGCGGGCTGCTCGGCGTGGGTGTAATAACCGCCGTCAAAACCAACCTGGCTGAAGGTGAGGGCGCTGTGCCAGTAGACGACCTCATCGCTCCAGGCCGGCGTGTAGGCGTCCAGGCGGCTGCCCATCAGCATCGCGGGCAGCAGCAGCGAAACCGCCGCCGGCACAAGGATGACCGCAGCCGCCAGCAGCCGGCGCATTTTAATTCCCCCCTGCCGTTAAAGCAGCCAGATTCCGCGCCAGCGCCGCCCATTCATCAAGAGACAGCGTTTCGGCGCGGCGGCGCGGGTCAACCCCGGCGGCTTCCAGCAGCGCCGCCGTTTGACCGGCGTTCAGCCCCAGGCCGCTGCCGAGCGCGTTTTTAAGCTGCTTGCGTTTTTGCCCGAAGCCGGCCTTCACCACGCGGAAAAACGCCGCCTCGTCCGGCACGTCCACCGGCGGGGTTTCGTAAGTATCTATCCGCACAACGGCGCTGTCCACGTCCGGGCGCGGCCAGAACACGGCGCGGTTCAGCCGCGTGATGATCTGCGGGCGTCCGTAAAACTGCACACTGACAGCCAGGATGCTCATATCGTCCGGCTGCGCCACCAGCCGTTCGGCCACCTCGACCTGGATGGTCAGTACCAGGCGGCGCGGGCGGTGGCGGGTTTCCAGCAGGTGGCGCAGGATGGCGGTGGTGATGTAATACGGCACGTTCGCCACCACCACATACGATTCTGGATAAAACAGGGCGGCCACGTCTACCGCCAGCACATCCTGGTAGATGATATGCACGTTCGGGCAGGCCGCCGCGACGCGATCAAGCGCCGGTTTAAAGCGCGTGTCTATCTCGATGGCGGCCACGCGCCGGGACGCCGCCGCCAGCCGTTCGGTAAGCTGCCCCAGGCCCGCGCCGATCTCCAGCGCCGCATCCTCCGGCATCAGCTCCGCCGCCGTGACGATTTTCTCCAGCGCGTTGGGGTCGTGCAGGAAGTTCTGCCCCAGGCTCTTTTTGGGGACGATCTGGTATTCTTCGAGCCGGCTTTTAAGCGTCATGTTCACCTCGCGCGATAATAGTAGCACAGATCATGGCCGGACGGGGAATTTTGTGGCGCAGAAGTGGCGAAGACTGCCTAGGGGCGGTAATATAGAATCACAGAGTTTAATAGTGAAAACAGGATATGGTTCGATGACCGGAAAAAACATTTTGGTTTTCAGTCGTTTGATAGGCCTTATCCTCATCATCACGGCGCTGCTGATTGTGCCGGTCGTCGAGGTATCCGCCCAGGCCGGGACGGTTGCGGCGGTTAATACCGGGCGGCTGAACGTCCGCGCCGGCCCCAGCATGGCCTACAACGACATCACCAGCATTCCGTTTAATACCGAAGTAACCTTGTTGGGGCGGGCGGTCGGCACCACCTGGGTGCAGGTGCGGATTCCCGGCGGGCAGGTGGGCTGGGTGAATTTCCTGTATTTACGCAGCTACGCCCGGCTGGACAGCCTGCCGATCACCTGGACGACCCCCGTACCGCCGACCAACCCGAACCCGGTTCCGCCGGCAGGCACGCCGCGCTACCACACGGTACGCGCCGGCCAGACGCTGCAAATCATCGCCGCGCTGTACGGCACGACCTGGCAGGCGCTGGCGGCGCTGAACAACCTGCCCAATCCCAATTATATTTATGCCGGCCAGCAGCTTTTGATCTCCGGCGGCACGACAACGCCGACTTACCCGCCGCCGACCGGCGGCACGCACGTGGTACAGCCGGGGGAAACGCTGCAAATCATCGCCGCGCGCTACGGCACGACCTGGGGTGCGATTGCCGCCGCCAATAACATCACCGACCCGAACCGCATCTACGTCGGGCAGCGGTTGGTGATTCCTGCCGGGCCGCCGCCCGCGCCGCGTTATTACACCGTCCAGCAGGGCGACCGGATTTATGAAATCGCCCGGCGTTTCGGCGTCAGCCCGCAGGCCATCATCACGGCCAACAACCTGTGGAACGCCAACCTGATTTATCCGGGGCAGCGGTTGGTAATTCCGTGAACGATTTTCTCATTTGACCGGCGCGAGTATTGTGTGTTATGTTAACCACATCGTCGGCTAGTGAGAGGAGGTGGTCCTATGAAAAAGACTATGGTGGAGGTGTCCCCCTAGTTTGACCACGCTCTAGGGTGTGTGCCTGTTAGGTGGCACCCTCACCCGCTAGGTCTGAGAAGATAGGCGGCCTCCGGTATTCCCGGAGGCTGCCTGCATTTTCAGCCCTCGGTATATTCCGAACGCAGCAGGCCGTACAAACCCAGGTCTATCCAGTCACCATTTTTGCGAATGTGCTGCCGCATGATGCCCTCATATTTCATCCCGGCTTTTTGCATCACGCGCGCCGAGGCCGGGTTGGTGGTGAAATAAGCGGCGTGGATGCGGTTAAGCTGGCGCTCCTGGAAGCCGAACCGGATCACCCGGCGCGCCGCTTCGGTGGCGTAACCCTGCCCCCAGTAGGGCTTACCGACCCAGTAGTCCAGTTCGCCGCGCAGATGTTCCCGCTGGACGCCTAACCGGATAGTCCCCAGCAAAATGCCGGAGGTTTTGCGAACGATGGCGAACACGAATGCTTCTCCTCGCTCGTAAGCCTCGTGCGTGCGGCGAATCCAGGCTTCCGCCGCGCCATCCGGGTAGGGATGCGGGATATTCAGCGTGGTGGCGGCGATGGCCGGATGCCCCGCCAGTTCTTGTATGGTGGGCGCGTCGGCCATTTCCAACTGGCGCAGCAGCAGGCGTTCGGTTTCCAGGGCGGGGAAAGCGGCGTTCGTTTCGATACCCAGGCCGCGCAATTTTTTCATGTGGTCCCACATCTCGCCAAAGCTGACATCCGCCCCGTAGTGCGCGCGCAGCGACTCCCACAGCGCCGGATGCGGCATAGCGTAGGGGTGGTTGACCTGAATCGCCCGGTAGGCATCCACCAGGCTTAACCCTTCTTCTTCCACCAGGGCGGCGGTGGCGAACGTCACCGAGCGGCTGATGCCCGCGCCGCAGGCCGCCAGGACGGCGCGACCGGCGGCTTTTTGCGCCCGGATGAAGGCCACCCCGCGCTGGAGGGCATCGTCCGGCAGCGGTTCGCCGTCCTCAACCGGCAGGTACAGCACTTCAACGCCCGGCTGTTCGATGTTTTCGGCCAGCAGCAGCATCGCGCCGATGCGATGCGCGCGCAGCAGTTCCCGATCAATCGTTTCCCGGTATTTGCCGATATACAGCCAGGGGCGGATTCGGTACATGGGGTGTCAGGTCTCCAGTCAACAGTCTCCAGAGCGCGCCTGCAAATCCCCTCACCCCAATAAGCGGCAAGCTTTTCACCCCTCCTTGAATTCGGCGACCCGAATGGGGACGTATGTCCCCTGAGGGGAGGGGTTGGGGGTAGGGTTAACGCCACATCAGGCCAGGTCGTCTGAATCGAGGATGATCGTCACCGGGCCGTCGTTGTGAATTTCCACCTGCATCAGCGCCCCAAACAGGCCGTTTTCGACGCGCTGCACCCCTTCGACGCGCAGGCGTTCGGCGTAACAGGCCACCAGCGGCGCGGCGACCTCCGGGCGGGCGGCATCGGTGAAGCTGGGGCGGCGTCCTCGGCGCGTGTCGGCATACAGCGTAAACTGCGACACCACCAGCACGCCCGCACCCACCTCCAGCGCCGACCGGTTCATTTTACCCTCGGCGTCCTCGAACACGCGCAGATGGGCGGTTTTTTTCGCCAGCAGGCCGGCCTCGGCTTCGGTATCGCCATGCCGGACGCCCACCAGCGCCACAAAACCGCCGTCAATCGCCCCGACGACCTGCCCATCTACGACCACGCAGCCGCGCGAAACCCGCTGTAAAACAACTCTCATAAGGCGGTGGACTGCGGCGGCTCGTAAAAAATATCTTCGACTTCGCGCATAGTCTGTAAATGCCCCTGCCAGTGGTAGTAGAAAAATTCCTGCATGGCCTGTTCCAGCGTTAAATACGTTCCAAGCGAGGGATGGTAAACCAGGCGGGTGAATTTGTCCATCGGCAGGTGCAGCACGAACGCGACGATGCGTTTTTCGCCGTTTTGGAGGCCGCGCAGGGTGGTCGGCACGAGGCGCTGTTTAAACAGCCGCGCGGTCAGATCGTTAAAACGGTTGAGCAGGTCTTCCGAAACCGGCAGGCGGATGCCAAGCAGGGCGGCCTGCATCAGCCGCAGGGTGAGCGTGTCCGTTAACTGTAAATGGCCCAGCATGGCCGCCAGCGACCAGCCGTGATAACGCGGCTCGTACCAGCGGGCTTCCGGCACCAGGTCGGCCAGCCGCAGCACCTCGCGCCGCACGCGCCGGATGTCCTCCACCAGCGCCTGGCGGTCGGCCTCGCCGTCCAGAAAACGATATTCGCGTTTAATGTCCTTCGTCATCAGCTTATTCCCCAACGCTCTCTTACTTTAATCGTACCGTTATTACGGGGCAGGCGTCAATGAGAGGCAGTTTAGAACCCAGGGCAACCGCATCAAACTGCAATTTCGCGTCACTTTAACCCCTATCTCCGCCCCCTCTGCGAATTCGGCGGCCCGAATGGGGATGCATGTCCCCTAAGAGGAGGGGGTTTTAGGGGAGGGGTCAAAAGGCGAAAGCGCATTTATTGAGACCAGGTATCCTTGTGCGTAAGACCTGGGTGAAATCTGGACAGGAGATTTAGATTGTGTGCTGTTATAATAAAATCATAACCTGATCTTTTATCATCATATCGGCATGACCAACCCTGTATCTGTCCAGAAAATCGCGGTTAAAAACCGTTTTATCACCCGTTCCGGGCTGCTGATCGTCCTCGGCAGCCTGCCAGCCGGCGCGATGCTGATGGTTCTGCTGCTCGCGCCGCCGGCAGCCTTCGAGTCGGCGCGCCTGCCGGTGGTGGCGCTGGCCGCTCTCAGCCTGGCCGCCGCTTTGGTGATGAGCGCGCGCCTGCGGCAGGCCGGGCGCGGTGTGACGATAAACGGTGTGTCCAGGAACAGCCGGCAGGCAGTGGCCTGGCGGTTGGAGCAGCTCGCGCTGATTGAACGGATCGTCCAGCAAATTTCCAGCTCGCAGGATTTTAACGAGATCATCGGCAAAGTGCTGGAAACCGCCGTCCGCACCACCGGCGCAGATATGGCCGCGCTGGCGCTGGTGACGGACGAGGACGACCTGTGGGCGATTACGTATGAGCAGGTGGACGGTCGTCCGGTGCGGTCGCACTTCGCGCAGGGGCGGGACGAAGGGGTGATTGGCCGCGTCATCCAGACCGGTAAAATGATGCTGGTGGCAGACAACAGCCGGATAAATTATTATCGGGCGTCACCCAATCAGGTTTACCGCTCGTCGCTGGTCGTGCCGCTTATCAAGGACGGCCAGACGATCGGCGCGCTGAATGTGGAGAGCGTTCAATTGAATTTTTTTGATGAAGAACAGGCGGTATTTTTAAAAAGCCTGGGCGCGCACGCCCTGATTAGCATCCACAATGCGCGCCTGCTGGAAGAATTGCAGTATCAGATCAATATACTCACCAGCCTGCGGGAACTGTCGCTGCGGCTGTCCAGCACGGCGGATACTTCCTCGGTCGCGGCGGCGGTTGTCGAGGCCGCGCTGGATATTCTGCGCGGCCATTACGCCGTCCTGTTCCATTACGACGAAACGACGCGAAAACTCGCCCGGCTGACCAGCCGCGAGCTGGCCGGTCCAGATGAGGCCAGCGGCGTAGTGGATACGCTGCGCCAGGCGGCTTATCAGGCGGTCGAAACCGGCGAGATGCGGGTTGTTGAAGACCTGAATGGGCAGAACGGCCAGCGTTTGAGCCTAATGGCCGCACCGGTTAAACGCCAGGGGCGGGTGCAGGAGGTGCTGTGCGTGGTCGCGGTCGGGCGGCGCGCCTTCCAGGAGCGCGAGCGCGGCGCGCTGGCGTTGCTGGCGATCCAGGCCGCCGGCCACTTGGAAAACGCCACCCTCCACGAACGCATCCGGCAGGGCAACGACCGCATGTCGGCCATCCTGGACTCGACCCGTGACGGCGTGATCCTGATAGACGACGAAGGGCGGCTGGTGGAATTTAACCCTTCCGCCGAACGGCTGCTGGGAATCCACCTGGGCGAGTATATAGGGGAAAGCTACGTGGGCGTGCTGCTGCGGCAGGCCCGCCAGTACGACCGGCCCACCGGCGGTTACACCCAGGCCGAACTGGAGGCGATGGCACAGAACCGCTGGTTTGCGCTCGACCACATCACCCGCCGCCAGTTTAAACGCCAGACGGCGCAAAATCAGGAACTTTTTATCGAAGAAACCGGCTCGCCCGTGACCGGCAAGGACAACCGCATCGTGGGCCGCCTGCTGGCGCTGCGCGATATTACCGAGGCCAAACAGCTGGAGGTATACCGCGACGAAATTACCAACATGGTCGTTCATGACCTGCGCGGGCCGCTGGCCTCGATCATCAACGGCGTCCGGCTGGCAAAGGATAATATCCCCGATATTCAAAAATACCCGATTGCCCTCCAGACGCTCAGCCTGGCGACCGTCAATGCCGAGCGGCTGTTGAATCTGGTCAGCAGCCTGCTGGACATCGCCAAGCTGGAAAGCCGCCAGTTAAACCTGGACTACGGTATCCACTCACTCGGCGACCTGATTCGCAGCGCCCACCAATCGCTGCTGCCGTCTATCCAGATGAGCAACCTCCAGGTCGAACTCATCGTCCCGCCGGACCTGCCCGCCGCGCGCGTGGACGGCGAAAAAATCCGCCGCGTGTTGATTAACCTGCTGGATAACGCGCTGCGTTATACCCCTGCCAGGGGGCAGATTCAGATTTTAGCCGGGGTAGAGCGCGGCCGGCTGGTGGTGCGGGTGGCCGACAGCGGTCCCGGCATCCCCGAAGCCGAGCGCAGCCAGGTTTTTGAAAAGTACCATCAGGTTCGGGGGAACTATCCGGCGCGCGGCATTAAAGGCAGCGGCCTGGGTTTGACCTTCTGCAAGCTGGTGCTGGACGCGCACGGCCAGGAAATCTGGATCGAGCCGGATGGCCCGCTGCCCGGCGCGTGTTTCGCTTTTACCCTGCCTTTGGCATAAAACCGCCCTCGGCTATCAAAATCCTAACCATTCTGGCCCGTTTGCTGGGGCGAAGTGGTGTACACTAGTACATTAACAAGATGAGAGTGTCTGCCTCCGACAGTGGGCTTAAGCCCACTGCCTGTATGCAGATCAAGCTGGTTTATGTGCCAGACTCTAAAATGTCTGGAAATTGTTAAAAACGGACGATGAATCGCGCATCGGTCAATCTGCTCATTCTGCTGCTGCTGGCTATCGTCACCGGGGTGACGCTGGCGCTGCATCTGCCGGACGAAACGGCGCTCAACCGGTACGCCGGGCAGGCGCTGGCTTACGGCGTTCTGACGGCATTCACGCTGTATTTTGGGATGCTGCTGTCGGAAGGCGAGTTAAGCCCCGCCCATATGGTCGGCCTGGTGGCGTTGTTGTCGCTTCCGCCGGACGCGCAGCCGGTGATGACCTGGGCGGTCTTCCTGGGCGGGGTGGCCGGGGGCGCGCTGCTGATTTTCCGCCAGCAGGAGCGTCTGCTGCGCCGCCCGGTGATCGCCCGCACGGCGCGCAGCGTGGTGGCCGTCAGCGCCCGTGTCACGCTCAGTTTTCTGGTGGCCGGGCAGTTTTACCGCGCCGCCGGGGGCGTGCTGCCGCTGTCGAACCTGCTGGGCGCGGACATCCCGGCGCTGCTGCTCTGTGCGGTTTTATACATTCTAGTTTATCTGGCAATCTTCCTGCTGGAAATGTATCTGGTCGGTTATTCCGTCCAGCGCATCCTGCGGGAAAACCCGGTGGAACTGTTCGCGCTGCTGGTGCTGCCGATTCCTTTCGGTCTGGCGGCTGCGCTGCTGGTGGCCGACGTGCCAACCGCGCTGGCGATTTTCATCGCCGGGGCGGCGGCGTTTGCCCTGGCGCTGTACGGCCTCAGCCGGGCGCAGCACCAGCTCCGCCAGCAGATCAACGAGTCGCACTCGCTGGCGGTGGTCGGCCAAGCCCTCCAGTCGGATTTAAACCTGGACTCCCTGCTGCAAACCATCTACAACCAGGTGGCGCGGCTGCTGAACGTTGACCACTTCCTGGTGGCGCTGTACGACGCCGACCGACAGCGGCTGGATTTTCCGCTGGCCGTTCGGGATGGGCAGCCTTACCGTCCTGCCGAGGAGGCCGCGAAAAACACGCTGCTCCAGCACGTTTTACGGACGCAAAAACCGCTGCTCATCAGCCGGGATGTCCGCCGCGAGGCGGCGCGCCTGGGACTGCTGCCGCCTGGCGAACCGGTTTATTCCTGGATGGGCGCGCCGCTGCTGGTCGGCGGGCGGCTGCTGGGCGCGATGGTTGTTATGTCCGACGACTCCAAACATCTGCTCAAGCCGGACGATCTGCGCCTGTTGAGCATCATCGGCGCCGGCGCCGGGGCGGCCATTGACAACGCGCAACTTTACCGCCAGCAAACCGCCCGTGCCGAACAGCTTGCTGTCCTTAACCGGGTGCTGGCCCTGCTGACGGTCACGCTTTCGCCGGAGGCCGTGTTGGACGCGGTGGTATCGTCGGCTTCGCTGATTTCCGGCGCGACCGGCGTGGCGGTTTTCCTGACCGAGCAGGAATCGTTAAAGCTGGCGGGCAGCGCCGGACTCAGCGATGTTTTCGCGGCGGACCCGCCTGGCCTGCTGCTGACCGATTTTCGCCAGCCGCCGGTGCTGGTGGCCGATGCTTCCACTGACGCGCGCGCGGCAGCCAGCCGGGAGTGCTTGCGCCGGGAGAACAAAGCCGCCTGGATCGAGATGCCGCTGCTGGTGGCCGATACTGGCCTGGGCGTGCTGGTGCTGTACTTCGACACGCCCCAGGCGTTTGGGGAAGCCGGGATTGAGATCATCCGCGCTTTCGCCAACCAGGCCGCCCAGGCCATTAAAAATGCGCGCCAGTACAGCAAAACCGGCCAGGCGCTCGAACGCCGCGCCGAGCAGATGTACGCGCTGGCGACGCTGGGGCGGCAGCTTACCGCGCCCATGTCCCCACCGGAAATCGGCGCGCTGGTGCTGGCACGCGCCCTGGAACTGACGCGCGCCCACGCCGGCTTGATCGTCCTAAAAGACGAACATTCCGGCGAGCCGGTCGTACTGGCCGGCAGCGGCTACCCGGCGGTTTTTACCGCCCAGGCGCTGCGGCACAGCATCGCCGGCCAGGCGCTGCGTTCCGGCCATGTGCTGACCGTCCCGGATACGCGCCGCGCCGCCCTGCCGCCCCTGCTGGAAACCGCGCGCTCGCAGCTTGCCGCGCCCATCGTGCGGGACAGCCAGCCGCAGGGTGTGATCGTGCTGGAAAGCCGCCAGGAAGATGCCTTCGGCGACGAAGACCAGCATTTTGCCATGCAGCTTGCCAACCATATCACCATTGCCATCCACAATTCGCGCCTGTTCGCGCGGGTTTCCGAAGCCCGCGACCGCCTCCAGGTCATCCTTAACGCCATGACCGAGGCGCTCGTGTTGATAGACCATGCCGGGGTGATCGCCCTGGCGAACCCGCGCGTGGATTTGATCGGCCTGGCCCCGGAGCAGCTGGTCGGGCGCAAGATCGAAGACCTGCTGGCCGACCCGGAGCTGAACCTGGCCGCCCGCATGGGTTTTGAGTCCGCCAAGCAGGTCCTGGGGCTGGTAGGCGATTTGCAGGCGCGTTCCGATTGGGTGGGCCTGGAATCCGCCGCCTATACCGTCGAAGGCGATCAGGGCGCGGTGTACATCCAGCGCGATGTGATGTCCATCAGCAGTGCCGACGGCGCGCCGCTGGGTATTTTGATGGTGTTTTATAACCTGACCGAAGAACACGAACTGTCCCAGATGCGCGAAGACCTGTCGCGTATGATCGTGCATGATTTACGCAGCCCGCTGACCGCCGTCACCACCGGCCTCAAGCTGCTGCGCGAGGTCGTGCCGGCCAACAATGCCTACCGCAGCATCATCGAATCCACCACCGAAACCAGCCAGCGCGCCATCCGCAAGCTGCTCAGCCGGGTGGATTCGCTGCTGGATATTTCGCGCATGGAAAGCGGCCAGCTTACCCTGGAGGCCGAACCGACCGAACTGGCGACCCTGGTGGACAGCGTGTGTGTCGAACTCAGCCCGCTGGCGCACGAACTGGAAGTGGCGCTTAATTCCGAGGTGGGCGCGGATATACCGCTGGTTAACGTTGACCGGGACAAAATCGAGCGCGTGCTGCAAAACCTGGTGGATAACGCCCTCAAATACAGCCCGGCAGACACGGCCATCACCATCCGCGCCTACCAGCCGGGGCTGGCCGGCGCACCGGCCGGCTTTTTGCGCGTGGACGTGGCCGACCAGGGGCCGGGCGTGCCGGACGAATACAAAAGCCGCCTGTTCGACCGCTTCGTGCAGGTTAAGGGGCGGCGCGGGGCGCGGCGCGGCATCGGCCTGGGGCTGACCTTCTGCAAGATGGCCGTCGAGGCGCACGGCGGGCGCATCTGGGTGGAGAACAACCCCGGCGGCGGCAGCCTGTTCGCCTTCACCGTCCCGGTGGAAACCGCCGTCCGCTTGGACGAAACCGGTGAATGGCCGGTGACAACCTCGACGTAAAGGCCGCCTTGGATTCTTGGATTATCGGTAATCCTACTGTGATTGCCAGTCCCCACCCCCTGCCCCCTCTCCGAATTCGGGGGAGATTTAGAGGGGGCCTGGCGGCCACGCTGGTTGACCCGTACGCTTTTCGTGTGTTTGCCCTGGATCATCACGCGAACAGGACTTTAACATGAACTTCGAGGCCGATAGAATCTCCTGGCGGGCGGTGGCGCTGGCCGGGCTTTCATTTGTGGGCATCACCATCCTGCTGACGCTGGCGATTGAAGCCATCGGCACGGAGCATATTCAGGCCTTCATCGAACAGGCCGGGCCGTTCGCGCCGCTGGTGTACATCCTGCTGCGCGCCTCCACCTTCATCATCGCGCCGCTCAGCACCGGGCCGGTCCAGTTCGCAGCGGGCATCCTGTTCGGCTTCGTGCCGGGGGTGATTTATTCGATCATCGGGGAAGTGGTCGGCGGCAGCGCCAATTTCTGGATCGCGCGGCGGCTGGGGCGTCCGGTGGTGGGGCGGCTGGTCGGGCCGGGCGGTATGGCGCGGATCGAAACCTTCTACCGGCAGGCTGGCGAAGCCTGGTCGCTGGTGTATGCGCGGCTGTTCCTGTTCGCGGTGTACGATTTTATCAGCTACGCGGCGGGTTTTACGCCCATCTCCTACCGCCGGTATCTGCTCATCACGGCGGTGGGCGGCCTGCTGCCGACCGCGCTGGCCGTCGCTGTCGGCTCGATGCTGACCAGTGGCAGTTACGGCCAGCTTGTGGCGCTCTACGCTGTGCTGGCCGTGCTGGCGATTATCCCGCTGGTTTTCTACAAACGTATCCGCCGCCTGCTGCGGGTGGACGCCCCGCCAGACAAAAATTGACCGGGCAGTCGCGCCAAACAGTAATCCTGTGTGACAGGAGTGCGAATTTATAGCGCAGATTTGGTGCGACAGCCCCAGGTCATCTACAATCGGGGGTGTTTCAGGAGGGGATAATCCTCATGAGTTGGAAACATCGGCTGCTGATAATCACGCTGCTGCTGATCCTGCTGGGGGCCGGCGGCGCGGCAGCGCAGGAAGTGCGCCAGGGCGATATATGCGCCATCGAAGCGGATGAGGTGATCGAACGTAATCTGTTCGTGCTGTGCCGGCTGCTGACCATCAACGGGCGTGTGCAGGGCAACCTGTCCGGCGCGGCCTCCATCATCGAAATCAACGGCAGCGTTGGCGGCGATATTTACCTGCTGGGCGGCCAGCTTCGTTTTAACGGCACGGCAGGGGAAAACCTGCATTTCCTCGGCCCGGTTCTGCAAATCGGCCCGCAGGCACGTTTTGAGCGTGCCGCCAGCGATCTCGTCAGCCTCAGCCTCAGCACCAGCCTCAGCGCCGGGGCGGACATCCCCGGCAGCGTGACCTACGCCGGTTACGAGCTGAACCTGGACGGGCGCGTCGGTGGTGAGGTGAACTTCTGGGGCGCGGCGCTGAAAGTGGGTGGAGCGGTCGAGGGCGACGTGAACGCCAATGTGGGCGACCCCAATAACGCCACCCTGGCCGGCTGGTTAAATCTGCTGTTTCCGCTGTTCTGGGACTCGGCGGTGCAGAACCCCGGCCTGATCGTCTCGCCGGGCGCGCAGATCGCCGGCGATCTGCGGTACGTCGGGCCGGCGGAGGGGGTAATTGAAGGCACGGTTGCCGGGGAGGTGGTTTTTTCGCCGGTCAGCCTCCAGCCCGATCTGAGCCAGATCATCCCGGAGGAACAGCCGTCCGGGCGCGAGCTGGGGCTGTATCTGTCGCAGGTGTTCCAGGAAGTGCTGACGCTGGCGGTCGTCGGCTTGATCGCGCTGGCGGCGGCTTTCCGCCCGATGCAAACGACGGCGCGGCAGCTTCGCGCCCACCCGCTGCTGGGCCTGGGGGCGGGGCTGCTCTCCCTGGTGGTGGGGGTACTGGCAATTCTGGCGCTGATTCTGGTCGGTGGGCTGGTGCTGGTGATTCTCGCCCGGCTTCAGCTCAACGGCCTGACCTGGGCGGGCAGCCTGGCGCTGGCGGTGGCGGCGCTGGGCGGCTCCGGCGCGTTTGCCTTCGTGGTCGCCTTTCTCAGCCGGGTGATCGCGGCGCTGGCGGTGGGACGGCTGCTGGTGGAAGTGGCCGTTGGCGACGACGGCAGCCCGCGCATCAGCTACATCGGCCTAATGGTCGGGATTGTGGCGCTGGCGCTGCTGGTTTCGCTGCCGGCGGTGGGCTGGGTGGTTCATCTGGCGGCGATTTTATGGGGGTTGGGTGCGCTGCCGCTGGCCGTTCAACACCGGCTGCGCCGGGCTTATGACCGTCCGCCGGCACTGCCGTTCCGGTTGGGCGCGCCGGACGGCCAGCCGGAACCGCCGCCGCCGCCAATTCTGGACGACACGCGCCAACTGCCGGGCATGGACAATCTGCCGCCCGGATTTAAGTGGTGGCCGGACTAAAGATCATCGAGGTCGCCGTTACGTAGGGCAATCTCGAAAGCGCGGCCAATCAGCAGAATATGTTCGATCCACATGGCGAGGTCGTCTTCGCCCATGTGTTCGACCAGCGTTTCAATAAATTCGTCGGGGGAGTTGTACAGGATTTCCGTAGACAGGCAGGCCATCGCCTGCATAACCGAATCGCGCGATTCGGGGGGGTCGCCTTCCATCAAATTCTGAAACCAACGTTCAACAATCGGATGCACCTGCTCGCACGACGACCCCTCCTCAAGTTCACGATTGGCTAAATCTTCAAATTCGTCCAACCACTGAGGATTATCGGAGGATTGGTCAGTCATTAGTCTCTCCCTTACACCAACATTCTAACCCAGGTACCTTGACAAGATGAGAACATTTCTGGCAGTGGGCTTAAGCCCACTGTCCGTTTACGCCCACTGTCAGTATGCAGATTAAGACAGTTTATATACTAGTGTACCCGAAAGCCGGGCAAAAACTCAAGTGATGGTCGAAACCGCGAGGTAATCGCATATAAACGGCACAAGTGTTCTCAATCTATCTACTTTTCGCCCCCTCCGCCCTTCGGGGCACCTCCCCCGTATACAGGGGAGGATGAATGCTCGCGTGACTCATCCCGTATACGGGGAGGGGTCTGAAAGGGCTATAAGCTGGTCAAGATTTGATATACAATCGCCCTGGTCGAAACCGGGCATTTAACCGGCCTTATAACGTCGCCTATCTATTATTGTACACCGATTGGGATAGAACACAAGTTCGCATGAGCGCAAGGCCGTGCGCCCCTAGCCCCTCTGAACCTCTGCGCTTTCGAGCCGCTGTGTTACGCTTTTTCCCTTCGGCGCGGGCAGCGCCAGCCATAAAAAGCTGGCCGCCAGCGTGATGATGCCGATCACCTGGAACGCCTGCGCCGCCCCGATGCGGTCGGCCAGGTCGCCGATAATCAGGTTGCCAACCGCCCCGGTGGCGAAGATAAAACCGAGAATCGCGCCGGAGGCAAAACCCTTGCGCCCCGGCAGCAGCCCCTGCGCCAGCACCACGATCAGGCTGTGCGAGCCGCCGCTGAGCGCGCCGACCACCACCGCCAGCACGAAAGCGATGCCGCCTTCCAGCACCGGCAGCAGAAAAATGGCCGGGGCGGCCATCAGCAGCCCGCCGGTGATGATATAACGCAGGTCGAAGCGGTTGGCGAGGTAGCCGAACAGCACTCCGGCCACGCCGGACGCAATCCAGAACGAACTGGTCAGCAGGCCGTATTCCGCCGGACTCCAGCCCTTAAGCTGGAACAAACGCGGGATGAAACTGACGGTGGCGGGGTTCGCCAGGCTGCGGAACATAACCGCCACCGCCAGGATGACCAGCACCTTCACCGGCAGGGGCAGGCGCGCCGGACCGTCATCGGCGGCGGGGCGACTGGCGCGGGCGGCTCCTTCGTGCCGGCGGCGGTTGGGGATGAACAGCGCCATCAGCAGCGGCGCGGGGATGACCAGCAGCCACAGCAGCAGAACGGGCGTCACGCTGCCGCTTTCGATGAAGACGCCCCGGAAGGCCGGGCCGAGCGCCGTCCCGAACAGGTCGTTATAGCGCGTGTGGGCATTGTTCAGCAGCAGCCCGGCCAGCGCCGGGCCAAGCCCCAGGCCGACCTGCCCGAACATAAAAAAGATGGCCGTATTGCTGGCGGCGCGCAGTTTGTCGGATTCGGCGGCGTGCATCGAGCCAACCGGATGAAACGCGCCGCTGCCCAGCGCGGCCAGCGCCAGCGGGATGAACATCAGCCAGTAGCTGCCGCCCGCCGCCACCACCAGCATGGCGATCATGATGCCGGAGACCGTCCAGGCCACGCCCAGCGCGCCCACCCAGCGCCCGCCGGTTTTATCCGCCAGCCAGCCAAAAAACGGCTGGCTGAACGCGCCGACCAGCTCCCCGGCGCTGATCGCCAGCCCGATCTGCCGGTTGCTCATCGGCAGCACATAGGCGCTGATGAAGGCCAGCAGCACCGAGCGCATACTCATGAAGATGTCGTTGGTGGTGTGTCCCAGGCTGACGGCCCAGAACAGCCGGTTGGAAGGGAGTCGCATAAATTTTCCTTAACAGGTGTTGTGCGCTTTTGCGGCGCACATGCTACAGTTGGCGGCGCTCATAACCTGGCGCAAAGGATAAAACACAGATGGTCGAAAAAATCGTCACCTTTTTCATCGGGATTCTGGGCGGCATCGCCGTCGGCCTTCAGTCCCCCATCGCCGGCGGCATGAGCCAGCAGATCGGCGGCGCAGCCAGCAGCCTGATCGTCCATATCAGCGGCGCGGTTTTTTCGGCGCTGCTGCTGGTGGCGCGCGGCGGCGAGAACATCGGCGCGTGGCGCAGCCTGCCCTGGTATATGCTGGTATCCGGCGTTTTCGGCCTCATTCTTTATCTCACCCTCAGCCACACCCTGCCCCGGCTGGGCGCGGGCGCGGCGCTCACGCTCATCATCCTCGGCCAACTGCTGATGGGCCTGCTGATTGACCAATTCGGCTGGTTCAACGTGACCCCGCGCCCGGTTGACCTGACCCGCGTGGTGGCCGTCATGCTGCTGCTGGCGGGCGGCTACCTGATGACGCGCGCGTAAGCGCGGTACAGTTCCAGGTCGTGCCGCGTGACCAGCGTCAGGCCATCCGGCATCTCGTCTGGCGCAAACCAGCCGACAGCCGAACACTTCTCCGGCTCGCGGATGGTCGGCGTGCCTTCGAGTATCCGGCAGATGAACGAGGGCGAAACCCAGTGCTGGCGCTCGTCCGGCAAGATGTGGTCGGTCACGGTCAGCAGGTCTTCGACGCGGATGACGATGCCATATTCCTCATAAATTTCCCGCGCCAGCGCGTCCCGCAGCGTTTCGCCAAATTCGACCGCGCCGCCGGGAAACTCCCACAGGCCGCGTTCGTTCTGCGCCTTCGGCCCGCGCTGCGCCAGGAACAGGCGTCCTCCGTCATCGCGGATGATCGCGCCCACCCCCACGCCGATGTAATCTATCCCTCTACGCATGTGCATTCCTCAAAAAAGTTCTAAATGCTGATAGATAAACCCATTAGACTGTGCCTGAGTGGACAGCGGGCTTCAGCCCGCTGTCTATGTTAAAAACGCAGCTTACAAGCTCGTTTGGCTGCTACGGCTTTTGCTGCCCTTCAAGCCGCTGCATGATACGTTCGTAGGCTTCGTTGATGGCTTGCATCTGCGCCGTCGCGTCCGGCGATGGGTTTAAATCCGGGTGATAGCGGCGCGCCATCCGCCGGTAAGCCACCTTGACGGTTTCGGCGTCGGCTTCGACGTGCAGTTCCAGCCGGTCGTAATACACGCTCAGCGAAGCGGGGACGCCCGGCGCATAACGGCTGCCGCCGGAAGCCGCCTGCTGGCCGGCGGCAAAATGCGCCACGCGCCATGTCCCGGCCAGGAATGGGCCGCCGGTCGAAACCTCGGCGCAGTTCAGATCGCGCATGTTCAGCGTATGGCCGTAGCGGATATGGCGGTGCGCCCCCTCGCGCTCGAAGTGAACGGCGAACACAAATACGTCGCTGCCCGCCGCTTCGTAGGCGTAGATGCGGTCTTTATACAGCGCCAGCAGCCCCAGCTCCCAATCGTAGGGTTTGACCAGGTGGCCTTCGGGTGGCAGCAGCAGATCGCACCACAGCAGAAAGAGCGTGTGACAGCCGCGCCGGGCGTTATCGTTCAGAATGCTTTTGATCTCGTACAGTTCAATCGGGCTTTCAATGAGATGAAAGCTGACGATTTCGCCGGTCGGCAGCGCCGCCAGAATGATGTCGCCGCCGTCCTCGCGGATGGTCATGCCGGCGAATTTTAACTTCCAGACCAGATACATGCTGGCTTTTATAGTTTCAAAACGCATCGCTCACCGCCGGGAGTACAGATTTTAACTATAAAGTATTCGCGCCGGGCAAACAATCCGCCCAGGTTTTAGATGGTCTTAAACGGCATATTTTTACGCGGGCATTTTTGCTAGAATGCGAAGATGTAGGGGCGTGCCTTGCGCCCCTACCGCCATTTTAAGGAGAGCGCCGCCATGACGACCCCGGCTGTACCGCGCACGCGCATTTATGCGGCTTTTGCCGCCGTTTATGTGCTGTGGGGATCCACCTATCTGGGAATGCGATTCGCGCTGGAAACGATGCCGCCATTTTTTGCCGCCGGGGGGCGCTTTGTGATCGCGGGCGCGCTGCTGTATGCTATCGCCCGGCGCGGCGGGGCGCCGCCGCCGGCGCGGGTTCACTGGCGTGCGTCGTTTATGGTGGGTGGGCTTCTTTTTCTGATCGGCAACGGCGGCATTATGTGGGCGGAGCTAACCGTGCCGTCCGGCCCGGCGGCGCTGATCGTCGCCACCGTGCCGCTGTGGATGGCGCTGCTGGGGTGGCTGTTTTTTGGTAACGGGCGGCCTGGCTTTCGCACCTTCGCTGGGCTGGCAATCGGTTTTGCCGGCGTCGTGCTGCTGGTCGGGCCGGGGGAAATCGAGCATCAGGTCAACCCGGTCGGGGCGCTGGTGCTGATATTTTCGGCTTTCGCCTGGGCGACCGGTTCGCTGCTGTCGCGGCGGCTGCCGGCCCCGCCGTCGGCGCTGCTGGGTGCGGCCATGAACCTATTCGCCGGGGGCGTGCTGCTGCTGGCCGCCAGCCTGCTGGCGGGGGAATGGAGCAGCCTGCGCCCGGAAACCTTTTCGCTCAAATCGTGGCTGGCGGTGGTTTATCTGGTTGTTTTCGGCTCGATTCTGGGCTTTAGCGCGTATATGTGGCTGCTGAAGGTCGTGCCGCCTAACCGGGTGGCGACCTACGCTTACGTCAACCCGGTGGTGGCGGTTTTTCTGGGCTGGGCGCTGGGCGGCGAGGCGCTCTCGCCGCAAATGCTGGGGGCGGCAGCGGTGATCGTGACGGCGGTCGTCCTCATCACCTCGGCGCAGGCCAGCCGCAGCGCGCCCCGTTTAAACCTGCCGCAGCCGCCCGCCGCGCGCGTTCCCCAACCCGGCGAAAGACCGTCGGCGGTTTAGTACAGGAAGCAGCTTAATCTGCATACTAGCAGTGGGCTTAAACGGACAGTGGGCTTAAACGGACAGTGGGCTTAAACGGACAGTGGGCTTAAGCCCACTGTCGGATGTACCTGGAGCGTGTTAGTTTGCCCTCACCCGCTCGTTCCCCTCTGCCGATCGCCACTTCGTGGCTTGGAGAGGGGTTGGGGTGAGGGCAAAAGGCTGGCGGAAGTGAAAAGCGGTTTCGTCGCCCTGCTGTGGTGGCAGAGTATATAACAGCCTCTAGAGCGCGCAGCCCCTACTGGCGCGGGAAACTGCCCTGGATGGCGCTGCACAAATCCGGCGCGGTAGCGGCATACACGTACTGCAAGTTTTCGCCGCTGGCCGTAAAACTGCCGGAGCCGCCGCAGGGTTCAATCGCCGCCCCCTGCGCCTGGGCCCCCGCGCCGCCGCCGGTGTTTAGCACGCAGCTAAACAGGTTGCGCTGGAGGCGGGTGGTGTTTATCACGCCCACTACGCCGATTTTCGGCACGCTGGATGAGGTGACGGCGCGGGCGATGTCCTGCTCGGTATAGACGCGGATCGCCACCGCGCCCACGTTCTGGTAGCAGCGCAGCGCATCGTCCAGTTTGGCAATCGCGGCGGCCATCGCCAGATTGCCGGACAGCACCGACGCGCCCGCGCCGACTTTGGTCAGCGCGTCCTGGATGTTGCTGGCTTCAGTGGCTGCGTAGCCGCTGAGGTTCGGCAGAAATTTCTGCGCGGCAGCGGCATCGCTGGCCGTGTCGCCCGTCCCCGGCACGACCTGGCAGGCCGCCAAACTCATCAAAACCAGAACAGTCACGATCATAATCAGCAAAACGCCGGGTTTACGCATGTTGATTTCCCTATCTATTGCGGGTGCGCTCACACCTGTATAATATCGGCACGTTATGATTACCGCAAACCCGGACTGGTTCATGCCGATCTTCAGCCACAGCATCCAGAACCCGACTCCCTGCCCCGGCAGCCCCGACCTGGAAACCGTCGTGTGCGACTGCTGCGGCGGCAGCCGGACGCTGCCGCTGGCCGTTCTGCCCCCCGTGGACGAACTGGCGCTGCCGATGCACCGGCTGGGCGCGGCGGCGCTGCGCTTTGAACCCGGCGCGGTGCGCTTCTGCCGCTGCCTGGACTGCGGCCTGGTTTATATGAACCCGCGCCTGACCGAAAACGCGGTCGCCCGTTTTTACGACACGGTGTACGCTGTCAGGGGCGCGGCGCAGGCGTTTGAAAGCGACCAGAAACGCCGGACGAACCTGTATCTCGACCAGATCGCCGCTCTGCTGGCCGTCGAACAGCCGCACGTGCTGGACATCGGCTGCGGCGCGGGGCAGTTTTTGCGCGCGGCGCAGGAGCGGGGCTGGAGGATTTCCGGCAGCGAGCTTTCTGGCGTGGCGGCGGAAAAAGCCAGCCGGCTGCTGGGTGTGCCGGTGTTTCACGGCGATTTCCGCGAGATGGGTTTCGCGCCCGGCTCGCTGGACGTGATTACCCTGCTGAGCGTGCTGGAACACCTGCGCGCGCCGATGGACACGCTGCGCGACAGTGCCGCCCTGCTCAAACCCGGCGGCGTGCTGATGTTCAACGTGCCGAACCCCGACTCGTGGGAATACCGCTTCGCCCGGCTGACCGGCCAGACGTGGCGCGGTTTCATCATCGAACACCTGTATTATTTCACCCCGGCTTTTTTGCGGCATAACCTGGCGGAACTGGGACTGGACATCCGGCTGATGTCGAGCTGGAACCCGGACTCCCGGCTGCCGAATCCGCTGCGCGACCTGCGGGCAGCCCATGCCGCGTCGTCCCCGCCCGCCGCGCCCGATTCGAGTACGCTGCCGGCGATTCCAGCGACCAGGCCGGTTTCGCTGCCCCGGCGGCTGCTGCGCCAAGCCAATCACTACCTGCTGGATGTGGTTTCGGCGCTCAGCGAAGGGCGGCAGAACGGCGGCAGCACATCCGGCAACGCGCTGTTTGTGTGGGCGCAAAAACGCGGCTGATTAAACCGGCGGGGCAGCGTCTTCCGAAGCGGCCTGGCGGCGTTTTTCGGCGCGTTCGGTGCGCCAGCTGTCCACGAACAGCAAAATCACGCCCAGGACAATCGCATGATCGGCCAGATTGGAGACGTTTGAAATGAGGCCGGGAATCTGGTAGTGGATGAAGTCCACCACATAGCCGTATTCGATGCGGTCGAGTGCGTTGCCCAGCGCCCCGCCGCACACCAGGCCGGTAGCGACCTGCGTCAGCCGCGCGTTTTGCGGGATGCGCGGGTAAAAATAAACCATCGCCAGCACGACCACGATGGCAACTATCAGGAATAAATCGCCCGCCTGTGGCAAAAAACCGAATGACGCGCCGGTGTTCTGGCTGCGGGTGATCTGGAAAAAGGGGCTGAAAACCGTCCGCACGGACGCACCCAGCGACAGCCGGCTGACCACCACCTGTTTGCTGATCTGGTCAGCCGCCAGTACCAAAACGATCACCAGCAGCAGCCGCAGCCATTTCCGCATCAAAAACACCTCCTTACCCGGCACAGCAAAACGGCATTGTAGCACTGGCTCGCCCGCCGGTCACGGGGCGGTTTCCAGGACGGCAAACAGCGGCAGATGGTCAGAGCCGAGGCGCGGCCCCTGGTGGACTTCGATGGCGCGGAAGTGGTCGCTGTACCAGACATAATCCACCCGCAGCAGGGGCGGGATAAAGCTGGGCAGGAACGTCCCCGGCACGGCGACCGGCCAGCTTCCGCCGAAGCCGCTGCCGGCTTTTGCGAAAGCGTCGTTCAAACGCGCCGCCAGTTGGTTATAGATGAGCGCGGAACTGTTCATGTTAAAGTCCCCGGCGACGATGTGCGGGTAGGGTTCTTCGTCCAGCCAGGTTATTAACCGTTCGATTTGCAGATCGCGCAGGCTGTCGTCATATCCCGCGACCAGCGTATTCAGTTCGGTGCTGAACAGCGGAATCTGAAACCGCACCGGGCCGACGGGAAAAGCCAGGTCTATGTTATAAACGGCGATGGTCTGGCCGTCCATGTCCAGCCGGTAACGCTGCTGCGTATTGGGCGCGCCGTCGCCGCTGTCGTCCAGTTCATCCACGCCCAGGATGGGATAACGCGACAGCAGCAGGTTGCCCCAGGGTCGCAGCGGGCTGGGTTGAGATGCCCGGTGCGGGTAATCGGCGGCGAACTGCTCCTCTAAGGCGCGAATATAATCTTCCGGGGCTTCCTGGAGGAAAATGATGTCGGCGTCGGTGCTTTCCAGCCAGGCGGTCACGGCATCCAGGCGGTTGTTGGTCTGGTAAACGTTAAAAGTGACGATCCGCAGCATTTGGGCTTCGGCGGGCGCGATGCTGCGCGGCAGGGCAAGCGGGGCAAAAGCCAGCATCCCGATGGCCGCCAGCGGCAGCACAACCAGCAGCCCTGACCGAGAGCGGGTTATCACGCCGAGCGGGATGAGCAGCAGCACCGGCAGAAAACAGCAGACGGCAAAATTGCTTATCAGCGCCACCGCCCACACCCGGTCGCCGATGGCGAAGCGCAGAACGAGATACAGCACCATCGTCAGGCCGAAAGCCCACGATAAAAACGTCACGACGGCGCGCGAAACTTCGTCTATCAACTCCCGGCAGGTGACCATAAACACCCTTCCATACGATCCGGTTTCCGTTTGTTTTTACCACAGATCATAAAGCCTCCGAAAGCGCCGGGGTGCTAAAATCGCCGGGATGATGTAAAAATGAGGCGATATTGAATAGACTGGAAAGGTTTTGTCATGGCGGAACAGAATTATTCCATCGAGCGCGACCTAAAGGAAGCGCGGGCGATGGCCGAAGCCCTGATACCCTACGTCTATCGGGATGAACTCTACCAGACCCTGGGCGGCAGCCTGCCGAGCCTGACGCTGGGGGCGCTGCTGATGCGGCTGCGGCGGCTGCGTTTGCAGCAAAACCGGATGACAAAAGCCCAGCTTGAGCTGTTCCGGCAGGTGGAGGACAAACACGAGGCCGCCCGCGCGGAATGGCAGACGCATTACACAACTAAAATGCTGCGCGAGGCCGAGTCGCGGCTGAACAACCTGAATACCTACTTCAAAGAATGCGACGATGATCCCCGGCTGTGCGCCAATGCTTACATGCCGGAGGCGCTGCGCCGTACCATCGTGCAGGAAATTCTGGATGAAGCGCCGGCGGACGCGGTGCGCGAGGCCGGTTTGATCCTTAAATCGCAAAAAACCGATGCCCGGATGCGCCGCTACGTGCGGCCCTGCGGCTTCATCTGGGACAAGGCGCTGGAGCCGGCCTACCCGGAGGCGGTTTTCTGGTGGCTGTACAACCGCCCGCCGCAGCCGGACGAGGACGATAACGGCAGCAGCGGCGACGACAGCGAGGAGTTGTGATCGCGCGCCCGGCGTGGCTGCTGCTGACCAGCCTGGCGCTGCTGCTGGCGTTCGGGCTGGCTTCCGGCGGCCTGCTGGATGAAAGCCTGTGGAACGATGAAGCCTGGACGGCCTGGGCCGTCCAGCCGCCGTATCTGGCCGAAACGCTGGCGCGCGTGCGCGGCGACGTGCATCCCCCGCTGTATTTTCTGGCGCTGGCCGGTTGGACGCGGGCGGTGGGCGATTCGGTGTATGCGCTGCGGCTGCCATCGGCGCTGTTCGGGCTGCTGGCGCTGGCCGGGGTGTATGCCGCCGGAAGCCGGCTGTTGGACCGGCAGACCGGGCTGCTGGCGCTGGCGCTGCTGGCGACCGCCGGTTTTTTCATTTATTACACCCGCGAAGCGCGCATGTACAGCCTGCTGCTGGCGCTGGGGGCGCTTGCGGTCTGGTTATATTTACGCTGGTGGGCGCGCCCGAACGTCCGGCGCGGACTGCTCTACGGTGGGCTGCTGGCGGCGCTGCTGTATACGCACTACGCCGGGGCGCTGCTGGCGCTGACGCTGCTGGTTCATACGCTGCTTTTCCTGCCGCGCCGGGGACGTGGGCCAGGGCGGCCAAATTCAACTGCGGCGGAATATTCGTCTGACCGCCGTTCCACCCCAAAAGCCGGCGATGCCGGCCATATCGTAGGAAGTTGGGGAGGGGTTTTCCCGTATGCGCTGGCGCTGGGGCTGTTCGCGCCCTGGCTGCCGGTGTTTTTCGGCCAGATGCGCGCCAACCCCAACGGCCCGCTGGCGCTGCCCGTGCCGACCGACTGGGGGACGCTGGCGGCGCTGGCGCTCATCTTCACCGGTGGTCACTGGCTGCTGCCGCTGCTGCCGTTTGCGCCGGTGTGGGGCGCACTGCCCGTCCCCAGGCTGCGCGGGGCGCTGCCGCTGTTGGCGCTGTGGCTGCTGCTGACCCCGGCGGTGCTGCTGGCGCTGAACGCCTGGGCCGCGCCGGTCTACCAGGTGCGTTATACCATCACAGTTTTGCCTGCCGGGGCGCTGCTGGTGGCCTGGGGCCTGCGCCGGATGCCGCTGCCGGCGCGGGCGGCGCTGCTGCTGGCGCTGGCCGCCGCGCAGTTGAGCGCCTACCCGGCAATATGGCCGGGCAAACCACCCTGGGAAGCGGCCATCCGGCAGGTGATCGCCGCTCGCGGCCCGCTCGAACCGGCCATCACCGATTTCGCGCCCTACAGCCCGGCAGCTTATTATGGCCGCGCGCTGCATTTCCGCCGGGGCATCACGCTCGATCTGTCGTGGCGGCTGCACCACGCTGGGGAACTGCGCGATCTGCTGGCCGCGTTCGACACGGCAGAGTCGGTGTGGACGGCGCTGCCGGCCAACACGGCCAAAACCTGGCATATCGTCACGCTGCTGGACGCTGGGCGGGGCATCGGCTACCGCGCCGCCCTGATGAACATGATTTTTTACCGCTTCGACCGGGACGCGGCAGGCGACCTGCGCTTCCGGTTTGGCGACCAGGTGCGCTATGTGGACGGCCCGGACGCCGGCCAGCAGTTCGACCTGCGGCGCGGGGACAGCCTGTGCGCCGATTTCACGCTCCAGGCCCTCGAAGCCGTTGATGGCCGCTTTTCTACCGGCCTGCATCTGGTGGACATCACCGGGGGCAGGTCGGCGGCGCAGCACGACGCGGGATTGGGGTCATGGGCGGCGGGTGATTTTATACACCTTTCGCCCTGCCTGGACATCCCCCCGCAGGCCGCGCCGGGGTATTATCATCTGGAACTGGCGGTTTATAACTGGTCAACCAGCCAGCGCCTGCCCGTCATCGAGGACGGCGGGGGGGACGGCCTGGATTGGGGCGACGTGATGCGGCTGGCAGCGGTAAACGTCGGCGAGTAGGAGGCAGCTATGGCAGAGGAACAGCAGACCGATGTGCTGGTTATCGGCGGGGGTATGGCGGGATTGATGGCCGCCGGCGCCCTGCGCGGGCGCGGCCTGCGAGTCACGCTGGCGGATAAAGGCGTGCGCGTCGGTGGGCGGCTGGCGACGCGCCGCATCGGGCCGGGGCGCGGCGATCATGGCGCGCAGTTTTTTACGGCCCGTTCGGCAGAGTTTCAAACGCTGGTGGCCGGCTGGCTGGCGGAAGGCGTGATTATACCCTGGGCGAACGGTTTCGGCGATGGGTCGAGCGATGCGATGCCCACAAACGGCCACCCGCGTTATGTCGTCCGGGGGGGCATGAATGCTCTGGCGCAGCACCTTGTCCAACAGCTTATGCCGGAAGTGACGGTTGAAACCAGTCTCCGGCTGGCGGCGCTCTCGCCGGAGGGCGTGGGCTGGCGGGCGCAGGCCGATAGTGGCCGCCTGTTTGCGTGCCGCGCGGTGGTGCTGACGCCGCCCGTACCCCGCGCGCTCGATCTGCTCGATCTGGACGTGTTCACCGAAGCCGACCGCGCTGCGCTCCGGCGCATCGAATATGCGCCGTGCCTGGCCGGGTTGTTCTGGGTGGACGGCGAGGTAGACCTGCCGGAACCGGGCGCGATTCAGCGGCCTGACGAGTGGATAAGCTGGGTGGCGGACAACCGGCGTAAGGGCATTTCGCCGGAAGCGACGGTGATAACCGTCCACACCGGGCCGCAGTCCAGCCGCGATCTGTGGGAGACGACGGAACGCGACGCGCTGGCGGCCTTGCGCGCGGCGGTCGAGCCGTTTTTAGCGCCTGGCGCGGTTATCCGGGAGGCACAGCTTAAGGCCTGGCGCTACGCGCTGCCGACCGTCCTGCATCCAGAGCCGTACCTGCCGGCGGCGGGGCTGCCGCCGCTGGTTTTTGCCGGGGACGCTTTTGGCGGGCCGCGTGTCGAAGGCGCGGCGCTCTCCGGCCTGGAAGCCGGGCGCGCGCTGGCGGCGATTTTAGGGGTTTAATGCCTCCAACTCGATTGAACAAGGAGCTTAATAGATAAACGGAAAAGAATGAGCCTGATAGACAGACAGTGGGCTTAAGCCCACTGTCTAGCCCACTGTCTAGCTCACTGTCTAGCTCACTGTCTGTCCCACTGTCGGCTTTAGCCTACTGGAAGCGGGCTGAAGCCCGCCATCCGCTCAGGATCAGGCACAGTCTAATTGGTTTATCCGTAGGCCCCTTGCCTCAAATCAGAATCGCTTTACAGATAGATTTTTAGCGGGCTGGCTCGGAGAGGATATTCACAACATGAGCGTTGTTTGTTTTGGCGAACTGCTGATTGATTTTGTGGCGCAGCAGCACGGCGTCAGCGTGGGCGAGGCTTTCAGCTTTCAAAAAGCGCCCGGCGGCGCGCCCGCCAATGTGGCCGTCGCGGTATCCCGCCTGGGACACGAAAGCGTCTTTCTGGGGCAGGTCGGCGATGACCCGTTTGGGCATTATCTGGCCGACGTGCTGGAAGCTGAAGGCGTGGGCGTAGGCGGCCTGCGTTTTTCGGAGCAGGCGCGCACGGCGCTGGCGTTCGTTTCGTTAACGGCGGAAGGCGAACGCAGCTTCGTCTTTTACCGGCATCCCAGCGCCGATATGCTGATGCGCCCGGAGGACGTGGCGGTGGATATGATCGCCGGGCGGAAAATCTTCCATTACGGCTCAATCACCATGATTTCCGAACCCAGCCGGTCGGCCACGCTGGCGGCGGTGAAAGCCGCCCAGGACGCCGGGCTGATGATTTCCTACGACCCGAACCTGCGTATGTCGCTGTGGCCGGACGTTGAATCGGCGCGGGCAGGGATGCTGGCCGGGCTGGATTACGCGCAGATCGTCAAAATCAGCGACGACGAACTGGAATTTTTGACCGGCGGGCGGGATGTCACGCCGCTGTGGCGTCCGCAGATGCAGCTCATCGCCGTCACGCACGGCGCAAAGGGCGCGGCGGCCTATACGCGCGGCGGCCAGGTGGACTCGCCGGGTTTCAGCGTGCGTTCGCTGGATACCACCGGGGCAGGGGATGGATTCGTGGCCGGGCTGCTGGTGAGTCTGCTGGAACACGGCGCGGATTACGTCAACCGGCTCGCTTCGATTCTGCGGTTTGCCAACGCGGTCGGCGCGCTGGCGACCACCCAGTACGGCGCGATCCCTTCGCTGCCCAGCCGCGCGGCGGTGGAAACTTTCCTGCAAACAGCCTCCTGACCGGCCAGGGGCGAGCTGCTGGTTCGCCCCTATCAACTTTCCAACCTGCCGAATCTTTTATGCTTCCCGATCTTATTCCGGCGTAGACTGGACGTATGGATAAACGGAAAAGAATGAGCCTGATGGACAGACAGTGGGCTTAAGCCCACTGTCCAGCCCACTGTCCAGCCCACTGTCCAGCCCACTGTCCAGCCTAATGTCTGGCTCACTGTCTAGCTCACTGTCCACTCAGGATCAGGCACAGTCTAATTGGTTTATCCGTTAGCGTAACTCAGGAGTGCAGGTTATGTCGTCATTTCTCCAGCGCCGGATGAGCGAACAGAGTAAAAAAGCGGAGGAGGAGCGCGCTGCCCAGGAGTCGGCGGCAGCCGTGCCGCCGAAAGCCGAAGAAAAACCCCCTGCGCCGGAAGCCGCGCCGGACGAAAAACCGGAAGAAAAGCCGGTCTACCAGATTCCGCCCAAACAGCGCACCACACCCAGGGTGGCGCAGCTTCGAAAACAGCTTCGCACCAAACTGCTGGCGACCCCGGACGAGGCCGATCAATGGCGGCGCGGCGACGCCGAAAAAGAAAACCTGCTGATTGGCCGCCTGAGGACGGTGCTGCAAAAAGCCGGCATAGCGCTTTCGCCGCCGGAATTTGAGGAGTTGAAAGAAGCCCTGCTCAACGACCTGATGGGTTTCGGGGCGATTGAGCCGCTGGTGCAGAATAAAAACATTTCGGAGATTATGGTCACAGGCGCGGACATGATCTTCGCCGAACAAAAGGGCAAACTGCGCGAAAGCGAAGTCGTTTTCGATGATGAAGACCATATCCAGTGGACGGCGCAGCGCATCGTGCGCCCGCTCCAGCGCGCGCTCAACCGCTCCAACCCGATGGTGGATGCCCGCCTGCCGGACGGCTCGCGCGTGCATATCGTCATGCCGCCCTCGGCGCTCAAAGGCACGACCATCACCATCCGCAAGTTCCCATCCAAGCCGCTGACGGTCGAAGACCTGGTGCGCTTCGGTTCGTTCACAGCGGAAGTGGGCGAATTTTTGAAAGCCTGTGTGGTGTCGCGGCTGAATATGGTTGTTTCCGGCGGCACCGGCTCCGGCAAAACGACGCTGCTGAATGTCCTCAGCTCGTTCATCCCGGAAGAAGAACGTATCGTCACCATCGAGGACGCCGCCGAACTTCAGCTTACACAGCGGCACGTGGTCGGGCTGGAAACCGCCCCGCCCATCCCCGGCGGCGACGGCATCGAAGGCCGCCTGACCATCCGTGACCTGGTGAAAGGTTCGCTGCGTATGCGCCCCGACCGCATCGTGGTGGGCGAGTGCCGCAGCGGCGAGGCGCTGGACATGCTCCAGGCCATGAACACCGGCCACGACGGTTCGCTGACCACCGTCCACAGCAACAGCCCGCGCGACTGCA
The DNA here is from genome assembly GCA_026645945.1 of Anaerolineae bacterium. Lineage (GTDB taxonomy): Bacteria > Chloroflexota > Anaerolineae > Aggregatilineales > Phototrophicaceae > CFX2. The sequence continues at coordinate 11,585 of JAPKMO010000033.1, read as the reverse complement.
TGTCCCGCCTGGAAACGCTGTGCCTGATGGCTGGTATGGATCTGCCGGTGATCGTCATCCGGCGGCAGATCGCCAGCGCCGTTAATCTGGTCATCCAGCAAAGCCGCCTGAAGGACGGCAGCCGTAAGATCGTGCAGATTACCGAAGTGCAGGGTATGGAAGGTGAAAACATCACCTTGCAGGATATTTTCCTGTACCGCACGCCGGGGCAAACCGGGGCGGGCTACTCGCACGCCGGGGGCGGCCAGCTTGAACCGACCGGCTTCCGCCCGAACTTTGAAGACCGGCTGAAGGAACACGGCTTCAAACTGGGCAGCAGCATCTTCGGCGGCGGCGGCAAGTTCAACAAGTAAGGGCGAGTTTCTAAACCCGCCCCGGAGCGGCCACACCGGGCCGCCCCTACATCCGTTTCCAGAATATCCCTCTGTGGGGGAGCGCACGCAGGCAGGCGCTCCCCATTTTTGTATCGCAAACGGTGCGGCTCAGTTAACGCGGGTGGCCGTTCCTGTTAGCACCCACTGAACGTAAGTGTTCTGGCCGCCGACGGCGGTGATGACGACCGAACCGGTGCGGCTGTCATAGGTCACTTCGCTGTCAAAGATGGTCTGGCCGCAGGAGTAAGTCTGCCCGCCGGTGAAAAACTGGAGGTTCTGCGTCCCTGTGCCAAAACAACTGACCGCCAGAATCAACCGGGCGCGCCCGCCGGACAGGCTGGAGTTGGCGTTCATACCGGTGATGTCCCAGCGCACGCGGTCTTCGGTGTCCCCGCCGGGATACGAGACAAAATCGGTGGTGCTGGCGGTGCTGTCCAGCGGGATATTGAGCGGGTCGTTAAAGCGCGCGTCCGGGGGGGCAGTCGGCGGCGGTGGCGGTGTGGTCGGCGTGTAGCTGGGCGTGAAGGTGGCTGTCGGCGCGGCGGTGGTTGGCGTGAAGGTCGGCGGCGGCTGCGTCGGCGTAGAGGTGAACGGCGGCTGTGTTGGCGTGAAAGTGGCGGTCGCCAGCGGCGCGGTCGGCGTCAGGGTGGGCGTGGCCGTCGGCTGTCCCGGCTGAACGATGGTAGCCGTTGGTGTCAGGGTAGGCGTGGCGGTCGGCTGCGCCGGGGGCTGGACGCCTCCGGCGGTGGTGGGCGTGTAAGTCGGCGTGGCCTGGATGGGCGGCCCGGCCAGATCGGGCAGGGCGTCGCAGTTTCCGGCGGTCGTCACCACCCCGGCGGCCACCCATCCCGTACCCTGCGTGATGCTGATGGCGTACCAGCCCCCCTGCCGCCCGATCACGGTTTGCGGCTGGCCGGGCTGGAGCGTGCTGATAATGCCAAAATTCGTGCCGGGGCCGCTGCGAACATTCACTGCCGAACCGCCGGCAGGGGCGACCGTACATGCGCCGGTTTCGCCGCGCGGCTGGTCAGGCTGCGGTTCGGGCGTGGTGGCCGGGGGGGGAACGTCCAGCGCGAGCGCGGCGCTGGTGATGGCAACCGTGATTTGCCCCGTCACGCCGGGCGCGGCAGCCGATGATACGGTCGCGACGTACAGGCCATCGCCGGGCGGCAGCACAAACGCGGCCTGCGCTAAACCGGGGAACACCGCGACGATCTGCCCGGCGGCACTGCGAATTTCAACCAGGAACGGGAAATCTGGCGGCGTTCCGGCAGCGGAAAACATCGTCGGCCCGTCCGGGCTGGCGGCGAAGCTGAAGGTTCGCGCCGGCGTTTCGGCGGACAGGCTGACCGTGACCGGTTCGCCCGGCACCAGGCTGATGCTTTCGGCAGCCGGGCGGACGAACAGCCGCAGAATAAAATCGCCCTGGCTGTTGTTGAAGCCGCCCACCAGCACCGAATAAACGCCGCTCTGGGGCAGCCGGTAGGAAAGGCGCGCGTCCGGGCTTTCCGGGCTGGTCGGGTCGCTGCTGCTGGTGCTTAGGTTCTGCTGCGCGGGGCTGAGCAGGCTGATGGTGGGGCGGAAGCCGGCGCTCAGGCTGATGGCATGAAGCGTCACCTGATCGTCCGCCGCGCCGGAAAACGTGTAAAACGCCAGCGGCTGCTGAGTGCCAATGACCCCCTGGACGGCCTGGCCGGGGGTGAGGACTCCGCCCTGCGCGGCGGCGAAACCCGCTCCTAACAGAATAATCAGCAGCAAACAGACCACTCGAAAACGATAATTCATGCGCTTCCTCCATAACAACTCATTAACAAACGCTTACCGGCGCGCGGGTCAAAAATATCTTGCCCTGGCTGCAAACATTATGGACATAATTGCATTACAATACGAATAACAATGACTGGCTGTCTTACCGGCTGACGACTAAAAGACTGTACTGCACCATTTCGGCGGCGTTTTCCGGCATGGCGACGGCGAACTGCTGCCGGTCGCTGCCCAGCATGAAAGGCAGGGTGACGGTCTGGCCGCAGGGGAAAGACGGGTTTTGCGGCGCGCCCCAGCGCACGGCTTCCGCGCCCTGGCCGGCGCAGGTCAGGGTGAGCGTGAATTCGGCATAATTATCCGGCGGCTGCGGCTGGAGGCGGGTCACGGCCACCTGGACGAGATCGGCGGTATCGCCCGGCGATAGATGGCCGTCCAGGCTGTTCCAGCCCTCCCGGTCAACCACCAGATGCAGCGGTTCGGTTTCGCCCACCAGGGGAAGCCGGTCGCAAGAGCCGTTCAGCGCCGCCACGCTGCCGGAAACCCAGCCCTGGCCGCCGCCGGTTTCCACCCGATACCAGCCGTTCGCGCTGCGCCCGCCGGCAGCAAGCGCGCCGCCTGCCGGCAGGACGCCGATGATGGTATGTTCCAGGCCGGGGCCGCTGCGAACGTTGACGTTCAGCCCGCTGGCGCTGGCAGCCACACAGGGTATTTCGGCCTGCGCGGGCAGGGCTTCGGCAGCCGCCGGCGGGGAAACCACCGCGCTGCTCACCGTTTGTACGCCGCCGCTGCTGCTGACGGTGAGCGCCAGCGCTCCCGCGCCGCCCGCGCCGGATGGCCGCAGGATGACTTCGTACAGGTCGCTGCCGGGGCCGACGGACAGGGACGCATGAGGCAGCGCGTTGGACAGGGTGGCGATCACCTGGCCGTCGCGGTCGCGCAGTTCGGCGGTGTAGGCCAGTCCGGGCGACAGGCTGTAAAACGTGAGGGTGGTCGGCGCGCTGGGGTCGGCGCTGAAGGTGTACTGTTCGGTTTCGTGGCCGAGCGGGAAGTGAACCCAGGCCGGGCTGTTGGCGGGCAGCCAGGCGCTGGCCGCCGATGGGCGCGGACTCTGGCAGCCGAACAAGGCGAGGACGGTGAGGCTGAACAGGCTTATAAAAACAATCCGGCGCTCCCTGAACATGGCGGTTAGCCTTTTTACACAATTTTTACAATCAGGATATTACGAGGGAGCGGGTGTTTCTGGACGCGCGCCCTATCGCAAGCCTACCGCTTGCATCCTGATTGCATTCCCCGCCGGGCGGCGGTAAGATAAGCCCATCTTGATCGAAAAGGATGCGCGATGGTTTTAGACCGCGCGGCGGCGCTGGCCGCCATTGCCGACGAGGTGCGCGCCTGCCGGCTGTGCCGCCTGTACGAAGGCACGACCAACGGCGTGCCGGGCGCCGGCAGCCCGGACGCCCAGATTATGTTCATCGGCGAAGGGCCGGGTTTCCATGAAGACCGCCAGGGGCTGCCGTTCGTCGGGCGCTCCGGCGACTACCTGAATTATCTGCTCAACCTGATCGGCCTCAAACGCGAGCAGGTGTTTATCGCCAACGTGGTCAAACACCGCCCGCCGGACAACCGCGACCCGCAGCCGGATGAAATCGTGGCCTGCAAGCCGTTTTTAGATCGCCAGATCGAGGTCATCAACCCGCTGGTGATCGCCACGCTGGGACGGTTTAGCATGGCGCGGTATTTCCCCAACGGCAAAATCACGCAGATTCATGGCCGGCCAAAATTCGAGGATGGCCGGGCGTATTACCCCCTGTTCCACCCGGCGGCGGTGCTGCGTAACCCCGACCTGCGCCGGGATATGGAGGCCGATTTTAAGCGGCTGCCGGAGTTGGTGGAAACGGTCAGACAGCAGCGGGCAGCCCAGGCCGGGCGGCCAGCCGCGCCCGCCGAACCCGAACCGCCGGAAAAACCGACTCAACTGCGTTTGTTTTAAAGCCGGCTGATGAACTGGATGAGCCGCTCCAGATCGCCGGGACGCAGATTGTGGTGGAACGAGTCGCTGCCGATGGGCGAGGTGAGCATCGTCCGCAGTGCGTCCGACAGCTTTTCGCCCTGGCTCCACCAGATGAACAGATATAAACGATGGCCGGTTTTTAACGAAATGAGGATGCCGGGCCGGTGGTCGAGCAGCACATCGCAGACTTTGACGACGTAGGTGCTGGGGATGCTGGCCGGTTCATACGGGCGGCGCGTCTGCGGTTGCAAGATCAGGCGGAAATTAGTGATGGTGGCATTGAGGGGCGGCACCGTCCCTGCCCAGCCGGACGCCGTGTAACGCGCAATCGTCACCTGGTACTGGCCGAGCAGGTATTCACCGGGGATCAAACTGGGAAGGGGCGTAGGCACGATAGGCTCGCTCGTTTTGGCTGTCTGAACTCTTTACCATTGTAGGGCAAACTTCACTACGGCGAGCCGAATTTGCCGCAGATTATAACCGCAACCAAACCAACACCCGGTTATGAAGGCTGTAAGCGGGGGGCGATGCGCGGCTTGAGCGGGGGCGCGAGCATTTCTCTGATGTCTTTCGCCAGTTTGTTGCCCTGGCTCCAGTCCACCAGCATATACAGGCGGCGGCCATCCTTCAGCGCGACCATTACACCGTCGCGCCGCCCCAGGCACAAGTTCCACACCCGCCTGATCTGTTCTGGCTCAATGCGGTCGCGCTGCGAACCGGCTTCCGAAAACAGCAGCAGGCGGCGGTTGGTGACGACGGCTTTCAACCAGGGGCCGACGCCAAACCACTCGCCGTTGTCCCAATCGGCATAGCGGACGGTATAACTACCCAGGGCATATTCACCCAGTTCAAACAGCGGCTTGACCATGATAAATCCTGTTCACACGATTTTTCTACCCGGAGTGAAACCTTTTGTTAATAGTATAGACCTAAAAAGCGTGATGCGACCCCCTCAGTTTAAGGGGGTTATTTACACATTTCATTATTATCGTCACGCGGCTAACATGCAAATAAAAAACGTGGGCTTTTAGTCCCGTTTGAGGGTTAAAAACCGGCGCTGAGGGATGAGTAGAAGACGGCGGTCGTGTGCGGGTTGGGTGCGCCTGCGCTCGACAGACGGCCCGCACCCCCCAGGGCCTATCGCATCAAACTGTAATTTCGCGTCACATCAACCCCTATCCTCCCTGGCCCCCCTGTCTCCCTAAAGGGATTTCCTTCGGTCGCCGTATACAGAGAAAGGGGGAGTAAGATTCGCATTAAGCCCCCTCCTTGAATTCGGGGAGGGGGTTTGGGGGTGGGGTAAAAGGGCGAAAGCCTACTTATTGAGACGAAGTATCTTCATGCGATAGCCCTGCCCGCACCCCGATTAACCCTGTTGGCGGCTGTGGCAGGCGGGTATAATTTCAACTGTTTGGGGGTGGATGTGTCCCGGTGGATGCCCCGGTCTTCAAAACCGGCGGCGGGCTGCGCCGAGCAGGCCGCGATGGGTTCGACTCCCATCTACTCCCGCTCAAAAAGGCTCTATCAAGGCCAGATCGTAAAAACGTGGATGGTCGTAAATAAAAAGCGGGCGCGCCCAAAAGCGCGCCCACCCACCGAAGACGCCGGAAAATCAGCCGGCTGCCGCGCCCTGAATTTCCTCCCCTTCCGGCTCGACAAAAAAGACCGGATGCGCCAGCACCCGGCGCACTGGGCAGCGGGTGGCGATGTCCAGCAGCATTCTGCGCTGGTCGTCGGTCAGGTTCGGGCCGTGCAGGATCACTTTTTCTTTGATCTCGTGGACAAACTGTTCGTCGCCTGAATAAGCGGGATATTCGCTGCCGGCAAAACGTTTGATGTCCAAGTGAACTTCGACCCGTTCCAGCGGCCAATTTTTGCGCTGGGCGACCAGATGCAGCGTGATGACGATGCAGCTTCCCAGTGCGCCCAACATTTGTTCAGTAGGCGTGGGCGCGGTATTGGTGCCGCCGCTTTCCAGCGGCTCGTCGGCATACCACACCTGGTCGCGCGTGGTGGCAATCGTCCGCAGCCCTTCATCCGTCCAGACGGTTACTTTACCCATTTAATCATTTGCTCCTCAAGCGGGGAAAACCTTTCATAACCTTTAGATGGTTCTGGCGGCGGAAGTCTTACATGCGCCCCGCCGGGGTCAAACTCGCCCGAACAGATCAAGCGTGTGGCCGTTGACGGCACGGTTGGCGGCCAGAAAAACAATCGCGTCGGCGATTTCGTCCGGCTGCACCCATTTGCTGTAGTCGGCGTTAGGCATGGCGGCGCGGTTGGCCGGGGTGTCAATCGTGCTGGGGGCGATGGCGTTAACGGTGATATTCAGCGGCCCCAGTTCGGCGGCCATGCTCTCCAGCACGCGCTGGGCGGCGGCCTTGCCGGCCGAATAAGCGGCGTTTTTGGCCGTTCCTTTGTAGGCGTTGCGCGACACGATGGCGACGATACTGCCCGCGACCTGCCGCTCGACCATGTGTTTTGCCACCCGCCCGCACATCACATAAACGGACTTGGCGTTCAGGTTCAGCATGTTGTCCCACACGTCCAGGTCGGCTTCATGCACCGGCTGGCCGGCGGCAAACCCGCCGACGGTGTGCGCCAGCACGTTGATCTGGCCGTATTCGGCCTCCACCTGCTGCACCAGCGCGTCCACGCTGGCCGGGTCGGTCACGTCGGCGGCCAGCGGCAGCCCGCCCACTTCCTGTAGTATTCCGGCCAGATGGTCTTCGCCCCGTTCGACCAGCGCCAGCCGCGCGCCTTCCGCCGCAAAACGCCGCGCCACCGCGCGTCCCAGGTTGCCCGCTGCCCCGGTAATCATCACCACTTTTCCGTTAAATATGCTCGCCATCCTCGCACCTCTCATATACCGTAAATCGCCATGACATTTGTCATCCATCGGGCGCATTTTATCACTGGCAGCGCCGGCTGCCGAATTTTATACTTCTTATTGAGAATAGGTTTCAATAGCAGTAAGGGTAGAGGCGTGTGATGACGTTTCAAGAAAAAGCCAGCCAGGCCATCCGCGAAGCGGGCGGGCGCATGACCGCCCAGCGCCAGATTATACTGGAACTGCTGGAAACCTCCGACGAACATCTTGATGCGGAGGAACTGCACCGCCGCGCCCGCGTTCAGGATACCAGCATCAGTCTGGCGACGGTCTACCGCACGCTGAACACCCTGGAAGAAGCCGGCCTGGTGCAGCAGCGGTATCATTCCCCGGAACACAGCCGTAAATACGTCGAGCCGGTTCATGCCGACGAGGAATATCACTTCACCTGCCGTACCTGCCACCGCGTCATTCCCTTTCACTCGGAACTGATGCAGCAGCTTAAGCAGCAGCTTGAGGCCGAATTGAACGTGCAGGTCTTTAATGCCTGCGTTTGCGTGGACGGTTTATGCCCGGACTGCCGAGTTTCATCATAACTGAGGAATGAACAATTATGCCGGATGACGCGCATTTTATGCCGCTGAGTATGGTTCGCCCCGGCCAGACGGTCGAACTGGTTAGAATCGAAGGGGGGCATAAACTCCGCAAACGCCTGGCCGATCTCGGTCTGAACCTGGGCGTGAGCATCCGCGTGATGCAGGGTGACTCCGGCGGCCCGATGATTTTGGCCGTTAAAGGGGATACGCGGCTGGCATTGGGGCGCGGCATCACGCACAAGATTATCGTCGCAGCGCCGCAGCAGAAATGAGTTCCATCATGGTTACAATCTGTCTGGCCGGCAACCCGAACGCCGGCAAAAGCACGATCTTCAACGCGCTCACCGGGGCGCGGCAGCACGTTGGCAACTGGCCCGGCAAAACGGTCGAGAAAAAAGAGGGCCGCCTGTGGCTGGACGGCCAGGAAATCGCCATCGTGGATTTGCCCGGCGCGTACAGCCTGAGCGCCTTTTCCGCCGAGGAAACCATCACGCGCGATTTTTTGCTGGAAGCGCAGCCGGACGCGGTGGTGGCGGTAGTGGACGCCGCCAACCTGGAGCGCAACCTGTACCTGGTGCTGCAGCTGCTGGAGATGCGCGTCCCGCTCATCATCGCCCTGAACATGAGCGACGTGGCCGAAAACCGCCACATTCACATTGACCGCGAACGGCTGGCCGAATGGCTGGGCGGCCTGCCGGTGATTGCCGTCATCGGCAGCCGGGAAATCGGCCTGGACGCGCTCAAAGAGGCGATGGTGCAGGTGACGCGCCGCCGGGTTATAACCGCGCCGGTGTATGCCGACCTGGGGCCGGCGGTCGAGCGCGAAATTGCGGCGCTGCACGGTTTGATCGAAGCGGACGCCGGCCTGAAGGATTACCCCGCCCGCTGGCTGGCGATCAAGCTGCTGGAGGACGAGGGCGATCTGGGGGCGCGCATCAGCCCGCCGCTGGCCGCCGCCGCTGCTGCCGACGCGCGCCGGCGCATCGCTGACGAAACCGGCGAGGACGCCGATACGCTGATCGCTGACGCGCGCTACCGCTTTTTAGGCCGCGTCGTCGGCCAGGTCGTCACCCGCGCCGGCGCTGGCGGCCCGACATTTTCCGACCGGCTCGACCGGGTGCTGGCGCACCGCCGCTGGGGCGTGCTGGTCTTTTTGGCGCTGATGTGGATCATCTTTCAGTTCACCGCCAACGTCAGCGCCCCGCTGCTGGACTGGGTGGACGGCATCATCGCCGGCCCGGTCACGCGCTGGGCGGCGGCGCTGTTGGACGCGGTTGGGTTGGGCGGCTCGTGGGTCGAGTCGCTGGTGGTGGACGGCATCATCGCCGGGGTGGGCGGCGTGCTGGTGTTCGTGCCGGTGCTGTTTTCGCTGTACGTGGCGCTGGCCGTGCTGGAAGATTCCGGTTATATGGCGCGGGCGGCGCTGGTGATGGATCGGTTTATGCAGCGGTTGGGGCTGCACGGCAAGAGCTTTCTGCCCATGCTGGTCGGTTTCGGCTGCAATGTGCCGGGCATTTATGCCACGCGCACGCTGGAAAACCCGGACGACCGTAAGATCACGGCCTTTTTAACCACCTTCATGAGCTGCGGCGCGCGCCTGCCGGTGTACGTCATTTTCGGGTCGGCCTTTTTCGGCGCGGCCTCCGGCGGGCTGGTGTTTGGCCTGTACGCCCTGGGCGTGGGCGTAGCCGTGCTGACCAGCCTGCTGCTGACGCGCGTGGTTTTTCGCAGCAAAACGGCGGCTCCCTTCGTCATCGAACTGCCGCCTTACCGCCTGCCGAATCCGAAAACGGTCGGCCTGTACGTATGGAGCAATACGTCGCGTTTCATCCACAATGCCGGGACGGTCATCCTGGCGGCGTCGGTGGTCATCTGGCTGCTGCTGGCGGTTCCGGTCGGCACCGGCCAGTTTGCCGGTGTCGCGCCGGGCGACAGCCTGTTCGGCGCGACCAGCCGCATCATCGCGCCGGTGCTGTCCCCCGCCGGGTTCGGCCAGTGGGAAGCCGCCAGCTCACTGATGGCCGGTTTTGTGGCGAAAGAAGTGGTCATCTCGTCCATGAGCCAGATTTACACCGGCGCGGCAGAAGAAGATGAGCCGGAGCAGCCATCCACCCTGGGTGAAGACCTGGCCGGCATCGTCACCGGCCTGGGCGAGGCGGTCGTCCTGACCGGCCAGGAGATCGTCAACATCGTGCCGCGCACGCTGAACATTATTCCGGGGCTGAACGTGCCGGAAGCTAACTTCCTGGGGCGGGCAGACGACGCCAGCAGTGATACCGCGCTTGAAAGCGCCCTGCGCCAGGCTTTTACGCCGCTGGCGGCGGTGGCTTTTAACGTTTTCATCCTGCTGTACGTGCCGTGTATGGCGACCGTCGCCGCCATGCGCCAGGAGTTCGGCGCGCGGTGGATGCTGGCGCAGGTGGCCTATACGCTGGTCGTCGCTTGGCTGGCGGCGGTGCTGGTTTACCAGGGTGGGTTGTTGCTGGGGTTGGGCTGACGATGACGATTTTACGCCAGATTCTGGAAACTTTCGAGCAGACCGACGAGCCGCTGTCATTGACGCAGGTCGCGCGCCGGCTGGAAGTCGAGCCGCACCTGCTGGAAGCGATGATGGCCTATTGGGTGCGCAAGGGCGCAATCCGCGAGGTGACGACTTCTGGCTGCGCGGCGTGCAGCCTCAAACACAACTGCGCGCCGCTGCTGACGCTGCCGCGCCGCTACGAACGCGCGACCGGCAGCGCAGACGCGCCGCCCGCGCCGCCGCCCTGCGCCTGCTGCCGGTGAAATGCGCGACTGCCGAACAGCTAACCTATTGACAGACGCCGCCGGTTTTTGCTAACGTGAGTTACAAACCGACTCACGGAAATAAGCAATGACCGATGTCGTATCAACCGACTTTGAAACGATTCTCTCGCTGGACGACGCGCGGGCAGTGGCGCGTTTTTTCCAGGTTTTGGCCGACCCGACGCGCGTCCGGCTGCTGGCCGCGCTGGCGGAGCAGGAATGCTGCGTCTCCGACCTGACCGGCGCGCTGGGCATGGATCAGTCGGCGGTGTCGCACCAGCTTCGTTACCTGCGCGAAATGGGCCTGGTGCGCTGGGAAAAACAGGGCCGGCACGTTTTTTACCGCCTCAACGACGGCCACCTGCGCGACATCCTATTAACCAGCATCGCGCACCGGGAATGCGGCTGAAACGGTATGGACTACAAGGCGGAGTTTTTGTACCTGACCACCACAGGCCGTAAAACCGGCCAGCCCCGCGAGATCGAAATCTGGTACGTGGCCTACGACGGCTGTTATTACCTGTGCGCCGAAAACCGCGAGCGCGCCGATTGGGTGCAAAACATCCGGCAGAACCCGGCGGTCACGTTCTGGGTCAACGGCCAGACCTACCGGGGGACAGGCCGCGCGCTCGACCAGGCCGCCGAGCCGGAGCGGGCGGCAGCGGTCGCCCGGCTGTTTGACGACCGCTATGGTTGGAGCGACGGCCTGCTGGTCGAACTGTGTCCTCAAAACCCCTGAAACCTCCTGCTTTGTCCCTACAGCGGCTCGCGCATCGGGCGCATCCCGATCAGAAAGACGCGCGACTTGGGCGGCTGCGTAACGGCGAAAATCAACGCCTGGGCTACATCCTCAGAATCAAGATATTCCTTCAGCTTGGGGTCGCCCTCGGTGCGGCCTGTGCCGAAAGCGAAGTAGGTGTCCACGCCGCCGGGCGCGAGGTACGTTACCTTGACGTTGTGCGGGCGCGTTTCGTGGTCGAGCGCGCGGGCGAAGCCGTACTGGGCGTGTTTGCTGGCGCAGTAAACCGTCTCGTTGGGCAGGCCGTTCAACCCGGCCACCGATCCGACAAACACGACCCAGCCCTCCTTGCGTTCCAGCATCCCCGGCAGAAAGGCTTTGGTACACAAAAAGGTCGCGCGCATGTTGGCGTTCATCATCCAGTCGTATTCTTCGACCGACAGTTCCGCCAGCGTGCCGAACTTGCCCACCCCGGCGTTGTTTACCA
>JAPKMO010000032.1 GCA_026645945.1 Anaerolineae bacterium | reverse complement strand
CTGCGCGCCCATATTTTCATACGGGTCTTCCAGTTCGATTTCCTTCGCCACCGTCACGCCGTCATGGGTGATGGTGGGCGCGCCGAATTTTTTGTCCAGGGCGACGTTGCGGCCCTTGGGGCCAAGCGTCGTGCTGACGGCATCCGCCAGCTTATCCACGCCGATTTTCAGGCTGCGGCGGGCCGATTCGCTAAAAACCAGTTGTTTAGGCATGGGCTGTAACCTCCAGATGATTGTCCGTGTTTTTGTCGAAAGAACCGAAAAGAAAAATCCTGCCGAAAATCGGGTTTAGCCGATGATCGCCAGGATGTCGCTTTCCTTCATGATGAGCAGCTTCTTGCCGTCAATCTTGATTTCCGTACCGGCGTACTTGGCAAACAGCACGCGGTCGCCGACCTTCACGTCCATAGCGATGCGTTCGCCATCATCGTCACGGCGGCCTTCACCGACGGCCAGAACGTTACCCTGCTGCGGTTTTTCTTTGGCGGTTTCCGGCAGGACGAGCTGCCCGCCCGCGAAAGTTTCTTCCTGTTCAATGGGTTCAATCAATACGCGATCACCCAGAGGGCGCAGGTTCAGAGACATACGAATACTCCTCCTATTGCCTGATCGAATAGGTTGTCGGGTTTATTGGGTACAAGTTTGTTCGGAAAATTAGCACTCTCAAGCCAGAGTGCTAACGACATGCCCACAATATAACAGATTGCAGTTTTTAAGTCAAGAGGTTTTTAGCAAACCAGGGGGCAGAGTGCTAAAAAGCGAAGGGCGGGTTAATATCCCGCCCCATTTCAACCGTATTTTAACCGATCACCCGCAGGCTGTCCAGGATGGCCTGGAAGGTCGGCACGAGCGAATCGCCGGTGCTGTCGGCGGAGAAAAATTGCAGCACTACCAGATAAGGCGCGCGGGCGATGTAAAAAACGTCCATCTGCCCGGCTTCCAGCCCGTCCTGGGCGGCGCGGCGGTAGCTGCGGCGGATCGTGCCGTCCGGGGCGGTTTGTTCGTCTATCAGCGCCAGGCTGTCGTTGAGAAACGGCGCAACATAATCGCTGTCGTAGTCCGCCACCGCCGCGTTAAAGTCCCGCGTGGTTTCCAGTTTGGCGTCCACCATCGTCAGCGACACATAAGCGGTCGTCGGTGCGTTGGCGTCCCGCCGGTCATCCCAGTAGTGGTTCACCAACTGGTCGGCAGTCATCTCGACATAACGCCACGCGCTGGGTACGGCGATGCTGTACAGGTTGGTGGTGACGAGGTTGGCGCGGCTGAAGGGCGTGGGCGCGCCCAGCGTGGCCGGGACGCGCGTCACCGGGACTTCCTGCGCGGTGAGCGATGGCAGCACCAGCACCGTCCCCGCGCCGATGAGTACCACCAGGGCAACCAGCGCCGCGATGACCGGCAGCGGTGAACGCCGGGCGGGCGCTGCGGTCGGCGGCGGCGTGGGCGCGCCGTAGGGGGGCGCGGGCGGGTAGGGCGTAGGATAGGGCGTTTGCGTCCCGTAAGGCGTCTGCGGCGGGTACGGCGTGGGCTGGCCGCCGTAGGGGGTGGAATAGGGCGTCGGCGGCGGCGTGGGATAAGGCGTCTGGCGCGGCGGTGCATCTGGCCGCAGGGTGGGCGAATCTTCAACCACCATCGGCCCGGCGGCGGGCGAGGCGTTCCGCAGCCTGCCTAACGCCTCGCTGAAGGCGCGCGCCATTTCCCCCGCCGAAGCATAACGCTGGTTGGGGTCTTTGGCCGTCGCGCGGGCGATCACCATCTCGACCTCCCTCGGCACGCCCTGGCGGAACAGGCTGACCGGCGGAATCGGCTCGTTGATGTGTTTGAGCAGCAGCGCCATCGGCGTTTCCGCCTGGTACGGCTCGCGCCCGGTGATGAGTTCAAACAGCACGATACCCAGCGAATACAGGTCGGAGCGCGCGTCCAGTGGGAAGCCGTTGGCCTGTTCGGGACTCATATACGCCGGTGTGCCGATGATGGCGCTGCCGGTCAGGTTGCTGCCCAGGACGCGGGCGATGCCGAAGTCGGACAGATAAGCGTTGCCGTTTTCGTCCAGCAGGATATTGCCGGGTTTGATGTCCCGGTGAATGATGCCCTGCTGGTGCGCGTAATCCAGCGCCTGCCCGACCTGGGTCATCGGGCGTTCCAGGTCTTCCAGCCGGGGCGCGCCGCGCCGGATAATCTGCGCCAGGCTGCCCCCGGCCAGGTAGCGCATGGCGATATACGGCATGTCGTCGGCCTTGCCGTAGTCGTAAATCGGCAGAATGTGGGGATGTTCCAGGTGGGCGACCACATCCACTTCGCGCTCGAAACGCTCGAAAAAGCCGGGGTCGTGCAGCAGGTGGCGCGGCAGCACCTTGACGGCCACCACGCGGTTGATGGAAAGCTGGCGCGCGCGGTAAACGGTCGCCATGCCGCCCCGCCCGATTTCCTCCAGAATCTCGTACTGGCCGAGGATTTTGCCGATCAGGTCATCTTTCGGTTTTTCGCTTTGTTCGCTCATGCGTTTAACCCGGCCTATTTGCTGGTGAAATCACAATTATCATCTCTACCAACAAGTCTACGCCAGCGCCCGCCGCGCGGCAAGTATTTTACGGCGCGGTATTGATGCCCAGGCCGACAAGCGAAAGATCGCGGGCATAAATGGACTGCATCAGCAGCCGGAACAACAGCGCCGACGGTTCTTACCGTCCCAATTCGCCCCGAAGGGATTAGCCGGGTTGCGGCTGCGTAGATTGATCGCCAACCCCTCGTTGCAGCCGGCAGCCCCTCACCATACCGTTACATCGCCTGCCGCGCTGCCGGTGAAACCGCGCGCTTCAAAAGCAGCGGCGATGCTGGCGGCGTCAAAGTCCCCCGCCAGCACATTACCAATCGCCGGCGGCTGGCCGAACGACAGCGCGCGGTTTACGTCAAACCAGCCGAAGCCAACGGCCTCTTCCATCCCTTCGAGGTACTGCATGAGATCTTGCATTGGGAAGCCGGCGGACAGCCCACCGCCTGCTGCCAGCCATATACGGGCGGTTTCGGTGCGGTTATCAAAATCGGCTTTGGTCGGCGTGGAAATGCCGCGCGCCGCTTCCAGCAGGCGGTAATCGGCGTAGCTTGTTATGGGGGCCGAATCCCAGACCTCAGCCGTATCCGGCACCAGCGCCAGCAGTTCCAGCAGCGGATTGGACTTTTCCTACCCGGCGGCGGAAAATGCCGGCAGCAGGCCGAGAAAAAGCAGAACAATTAGCCGGAAAACCATCACCTCACCTCGTTATTTATAGCGAAACCCCACCCCTTCTCGTTACAGGCCATTCCCCGCTGCCGAGCAAGTTTAATTTCCGTTATAGCAAATATCGTCTACAATAGTTTTATGGGTCGGGAAGGAGGGCATGATGGGTTCTCGCATTTCGGTCAATATTCACGGCAACAGTGTTACCGACAAAAACCGGCTGATCCAGTTTTTGCAGGCATCCCAACCGCGCGCCGTGCTGGTGATGGATAACTTCGCGCTGGCGCAGGAGATCAAAACGCTGCTGCCCGCTACAATCGTCATCTACCGCACCTGGCCGGACGACGATATTCACATGCGTGTTTCGCCGGAGGAGTGGGTCAACCGCAAGGTCGGTGAACTGGGCGGGTGGGACATTTGGGCCTACACCACCAATGAACCGGGTTTTTCCGACGCGCTGATTAACTGGACGGTGCGTGTGATGGAACTGGCCCAGCCGCGCGGGCTGAAGCTGGTGGTCGGCAACTGGGCGGTCGGCACGCCGGAGCCGCACGACTGGCCGCGCGCCCGCCGGATGCTGGAACTGCTCGACCAGAACCGCGCCACCATGATAATGGGGCTGCACGAATACGCCTGCGGCATCATCACCTCCGGTTTCGTCGGCGGCAGCCCGCGTTTCATCGAGCCGCACACCTGGCCGCAGGATACCGGCTCGCTGACGATGTGGCATCTGGGGCGCTTTAAATTTCTGCTTCAGGCCTGCGCCCAGATGGGCATTCGCCCGCCCCGCATCATCCTGACCGAACACGGCTTCGATGACGTAAGCGACATTAAACCCTGGGCGGAAACGCTGGAACGCGCCGCCGGATACCTGAACATCCGGGGTTGGAAAAGTATTGTTCCCCAATGGCTGCGCTGGTTTGGCGGCCTGGGCTGGTCGGCGGAGCGGGCGCTGTTCGAGCAGCTTGCCTACGCCGACCGGGCGATTTACCAGAATTCGCCGGTGGAGGCGCAGTTGATTTTTTCGTGGGGGCATTCGTCGCAAGACTGGGATCAGTTCGACGTGAGCCAGGCGTTTGAGTTCCAGAACCTGCTGGCGACGGCAGCCGGGGCCGTCCCCACGCCGCCGCCCGCGCCCGCCGCGCCGGTTGGTACGACCACGCCGCCACCCGCGCCCATCGGCGTCCGGGAACCTATCCCCGCCGAACTGCCACCCGCGCCCGCCGGCCTGACCACTATGCTCGGCGAGCTGATGAGCGACGACGACCTGAACACGATCATCGCCGGTTTCCGCGCCGCCGCCAAAACCGGCCAGTTCAACTCGACCATCAGCAGCGGTTTCGCCCGTTTTGCCGACGTGCTGGAACGCTACTGGGCGAAACGCGGCGCCGGCTAAAACCGGTCGGGGGCAGATTGCAGTCCCCCGCCATGCCCGGCGAGGCGGTTATCACCAGGCTTACACCAACCGGGGTTGATTGGCCCGCTCGGCCTGCCGGCGCGGGTCAGTCTGCCCACTCGTAACGCACCGTGTAGGTGATGGTTGTCTCGCTGCCCGGCGGCAGGTCGGCGCGGAACTCAATCGTGCCGGCGTCCTCGACCGTGTAGGGGTGCGAGTGCTGCACGATCCTCCAGTTCCGCCAGCGGAACAGCGCCTCCGGCACGCGAATCTGCGCCGGCTCGCTGTCCTTGCGGCTGCGAAGCTGGATGGCGTAACTTTCTTCGATGATGTTTTTACGCACCTGCTGGAAGTGTGTCTGCCGCCGCTCGCCGACCAGATCGAAGGCTTTGCCCAGTTCGATTTTGACGTTTTCGCCCTTCGGCGTGTGTTTGATTTTGCTCTCGCCGATCAGCACCGCCGAGCCGTCGGCGTCCAGTTGGTAGGCGCGCAGCCGTCCGGCGGGCAAATCCGCGCCCAGGCCGCTTTGTTCGCCGGTGGAAAATTCCAGCCACACTTGCACCGCGCCGCTGGCTCCCGGCGTAACCGGCTCGATATACGGGCGCGCGCCGTAGGCCGTAAAGGGCGGGTGAGCGCGGAACACGTAAAACCGCTCCGCCACCACGCCGCGCGCGGTGATGAACTCGACCTGTTTGGTTTCGTTGTGCGCCACCGTCACCGGGCGTTTGATTTCGTAGAGCTGGTATTCAAAAATTTCGCGCTGCTCGACCTGCGGCTCTGCCGGGGCGGCCATCGCAGCCATCATGACACGGTCGCGCCGCCAGGTTAGCTGCTCAATACGTTTGACATCTCCGGCTACCAGCTTCACCTGCACCTCGTGGAAGGTCGTGCCGCTGGTATTGGTCAGCGTCACCCAGCCGTTCAGGTCGAAGCGGCGGCTGTCGCCGGCCAGCAGCAGGTTATAATCCGCCGACCAGTTGATGCCGCCGCTCAGGTAGGTCAGTTCCACCGGCAGCGCCCCGGCCTGCTGGCTGTGCAGCAGCCAGCGCAGCGTCGGGCGGGTGATGAGGCCGCCCGGCAGCGCCGGAAACCGCATATCGCGGATTTTGTCCAGCGCCACCACCGCCACCTGTCCGTCGGCCTGCTGCAAAATCAGTTCGGATGTCTGGTTATTAAACGGGTCGCTGCCCCTGGACGGCGCGTTGAGCAGCGTGCCGACGAAACGCGCGCCGTCCTCGGTAGTGAGTTCGATGGTCTGTTCCAGATAGCGGCGCAGCAGCGCGTCCGCGCCGACCAGATCAAACAGGAAGTTCTGTTCCAGCACTGCCACGCCCGCCGCCTGGAGCGTGACCGAGGTAGCGTCAATCAAGGCCGTTACGTCGCGGAACTCCAGCGTATTCAGACCTTCGGCCAGTTCGACCGTGCGCCGGTCGCGCACCAATGCTGTACCCTGGTTGTAGATTGTTAAGCTGATGTTTGCCTCGGACAACTGCGCCTCCTCTGGGCAAGAAAGCTTATTTTACGGCCAAGTATACCCGCCGCCGGCAGCCGCCTCATCCCCCAAATCGAAGGGGGAAGCCCACGCGCGAACAACCGGCCCGGCGGGGACGCGCTGCGATGCGGTATAATGGCAGGCGTGATCGGTCAAGCGGGGCGGCGCAAAAACCCACCCCGGCCTGTGAAGTGAGTGTGGATGCGTATCCTGTTTATCGCCTCGCTGCACCATCCCGAAGCCTTAAAACCCGCCGCCCCCGGTGAGCCGCCGCCGCTGTTTCCACCCAGCATGGCGCAGCACTGGTGGGACCGGGCGCTGAGGAAACGCGGCCATATCACCGCTGTGTTTTACCGCAACCGCCCGACGCTGGGCGGGATACGCGCCGAGCGCCACGCCCAGGGACTTACGCCCGGCAAGCTGGCGCGGGCGGCGTTCAACCACCTGCCGCCGGAGGCCAACCCGGACTACCGGCTGCGTAACCGGCGGCTGGTCGAACAGGCGCGCGCCTTCCAGCCGGACGCGCTGTGGCTGGTGGGCGACAACACCGTGATTTACCCGGAAACGCTGGCGGCCATCAAAGCCGAAACCGGCTGCAAGCTGGTTTATTCCACCGGCGTTTCGCCCATCGTGTTCGCCCGGCCCATCGAAAAACGCGCCGCCCGGCTGTACGATCTGGTGCTGGTCAACGATTATTATCATGGCATTCAATGGCTGGAACTGGGCGCGCGGCGGATGGAATGCCTGCCGATGAGCGCCTGCGACCCGGACTTTCACCATCCTTATGATCTGACGCCGGAAGAACGCGCCGCTTATGCCTGCGACGTGGCCTTCGTCGGCACGCTGGTGCCGGATAACCTGTACAGCCGCCGGGTGGCCGCGCTGGAAAACCTGCGCGACTTCGACCTGGGCATCTGGAGCGTGCATGACGTGCCGCCGAGTCTGCGCCCCTACGTGCGCGGCGCGGCGCTGGGCGAAACCATGCTGCGAGTGCTTTCGGCAGCCAAAATCACGCTCAACGTACACGGCGATTTTATGCACTACGGCGGCAATATGCGGACGTTCGAGGCGGCGGGCGTGGGCGTTTTGCAGGTGGTGGACGATCTGCCGGGGACGCGGCTGTGGTTTACGCCGGGGGAGATGATTGTCACCTATCAGAACGGCAGCGACCTGCGCCAGAAAGCCGCTTATTACCTGTCGCACGAGGCCGAACGCGCGGCCATCGCCCGCCGCGCCCGCGAACACGCCTACGCCCACCACACCTACGACCAACGTATGGCGCGGGTGGAGCAGTTGATTCAGGAACTGTCATGACCGACGACTACCAACAAAAACTGGCTGCCGAGGCCGAACTGTGGGGCGCGGAATCCGAGCGCCAGGCGCGGGACATGCCGCCGGACTGGCGCTATCACCGGTCTTTACGGCACAACGCCGTCATCCACGCCGCCAATATAGACGGCCTGCTGGCCTGCATTCGCCCCGGCATGGATGCGCTGGAACTGGGCTGCGCGTCCGGCTGGCTGACGCTGGCGATGGCGCAGCGCGGCGCGCGGGCGGTGGGGCTGGACATCAGCGAGCAGTCGCTGGCGGTGGCGCGGGCTTATTACGAGCAGGTGCGCGCCGGCGTGCCGGGGACGGTCGAATACCGCGCCGCCGACCTGAACGCGCTTGACCTGCCCGCCGAAACCTATGACGTAATCGCCGTCAAAGCCACCCTGCACCATCTGGTCAACCTGGAACATACCATCGAGCAGATTCACCGCGCGCTCAAACCGGGCGGCCTGCTGTGGATCAGCGATACACGCGGCGAGGAAGCATTTTCGACCGTACTGGCCGCCGGCGCGCTGACTTTTTTGCTGCCGACGCAGACGCCCTACCGCGAAAAACTGCGCGCCCTGCTGCGCTTCGGGCTGCGCGCGCCGTCGCGGGTGCAGGCCAGCATGGAAGCGGAAGGGCTGTCGCCGTTTGAAGGCGCGGGGCGCGAAACGGACTGGCTGAAGCTGGTCGAGGCGCGTTTTACGATTGAGCGGCGGGTGAATCTGCCGGCCTTCACCGGCTACGTGACCGCGCAGCTTAAAGCGCCGGATGCGCTGGCGCTGCCGCTGCTCAAAATCCTGCGCGGGGCTGACCGGCTGCTGGTGCGCGCCGGGCTGCTGCGGAATACCAGCCTTGTTATCTATGCGCGGAAGCCGTTATGACCACGCCCAAATATCACCTGGACTCGATTTTTGACCCGGCGCGCGCTCACCCGGACGACGCGCACAGCGTCCTGATGCGCCTCATCCCGCGCGAAAGCCGCGTGCTGGAACTGGGCTGCGCGTCGGGGTATCTGTCCGGCTACATGGAGCAGGCGCTCGGCTGCCGCGTGACGGGGCTAGAAGCCGACCCGGCGGCGACGGCGATTGCCGCGGGGCGGTGCAGCGAAGTTCACACCGTAGACCTGGACGCCCCGGACGCGCTGGACGCCGCCCGGTCGAGCGCGCCGTATGACGTGCTGCTGGCGGCGGCGGTGCTGGAACACCTCAAGTATCCCGAACGACTGCTGGCGCAGGCGCGGGCGCTGCTGTCGCCCGGCGCGCGGGTGATCGTGTCGCTGCCAAATATCGCCTACTGGCGGCTGCGGCTGATGCTGCTGGCCGGGCGCTTCGATTACACCGATTACGGCGTCATGGACAGAACCCACCTGCGGCTGTACACAGCCCGCACCGGGCGCGCCCTGCTGGAAGACCAGGGTTATCCGGTCCAGGCGCTGTTCATCGCCGGCAGCGGCCTGCAAAACGCCGTTCATGCGCTGGCGCGGCGCTTTAATCGCCCGCTGCCGGCGCCCATTCTGCCGGGGCTGCTGGCCTATGAACTCATCTACGTCGCGCGTTGTTAGCCGGCTCTCCGTTGTCATCGTCAGTTACAACACCCGCGACGACCTGCGCGCCTGTCTGGAATCGCTGCGCGCCGCCGCCCTGCCGCTGGAGATGGTCGTCGTGGACAACGCCTCGACCGACGGCAGCGCCGAGATGGTGCGCGCCGAATTCCCCGGTATGAAGCTGCTGGCGCAGACGCGCAACACCTGGTTCTGCGGCGGCAACAATATCGGCATCCGGGCGGCGGCAGGCGATTATGTTCTGCTGCTCAACCCGGATACGGTGGTGCAGCCGGGGGCGCTGGAAAGCATGGTTGATTTTCTGGACGCGCACCCCGATTATACCGGCGTCACGGCGCGGCTTCATTATCCCGATGGCACGGTTCAGCGCACCTGTTCCCGCGCGCCGACTTATACCGACCTGCTGCTGGAACACACACCGCTGGGCTGGCTGTTCCCTGGCTGGCGGCGGCTGGCGGCGGCGCGGCGCTGGTACGGCGAATGGTCGCGGGATACAGACAAAGACGTGGAGGTGCTGCCGGGGTCGTGCCTGATGCGGCGGCGCGGCTTCGTGCTGGACGGCGACCTGCGGCTGTACTTCCCGGAAGATGACCTGGCGCGGCGGACGCCGGGCGCTAAAAACCGCTTTCTGGCGAGCGCGGTAATTATCCACAGGGAAAAAAGCGTCACGCGGACGTGGCTGGCGACAAAAACCTATTTCCGCGATATGCTCATCTACACGCGCAAACATTACGGCGCGGGGCGGGCGGCGCTGCTGTGGCTGCTTTCGCGTCCGCTGCTGTGGGGCATGGCGCTTAAACGGAGAATAAAAACATCGTAACGCAGGGGCGTAATGCAGTGCGCCCCTACAGGAGAATGAACAACCATGCACGACACGCCCGGCGCGCGTTACGACACCACGCGCAAAGCCTGGGAAAACATCTGGGATAACGCTTCGGTCGAGGTCGAATTGCAGACCATGACCTATACCCGCGCCCGGCAGACGATGGCGCGTTACGCGGCCTACCTGCCGAAAACCGGCGCGATTTTGGAGGCCGGCAGCGGCCTCAGCGCGGCGGTTATCACGCTGCGGCGGTTGGGCTACCCGGTCATCGGGCTGGATTATGCCGAAAATGCGCTGCACATTTCGCGCCGTTACGACCCGTCGCTGCCGCTGGCCGCTGGGGATGTTCACGCGCTGCCGTTTGCGGCGAACGCGCTGGATGCCTACCTGTCGTTCGGCGTACTGGAACATTTTGAGCAGGGTATGGGTGCGGCGCTGGCCGAAGCTTACCGCGTCCTCAAGCCGGGCGGGGTGCTGGTGCTGACCATCCCCTATCCGAACGTGGTTCACCGGCTGATTCAATGGCGGCGCGGCGGGCGTTTAAACGACGACGCTTTTTACGAAAGCACCTACACCCGCCGGGCGCTGTACGATAACACGGCTGCCGCCGGTTTTACGGTTGTTGAGGCCATGCCGACCAGCCACGCTTTTACGCTGTGGGGGCTGGGCGGGCCGTTCCGGGGGCGCGGTTATTACCAGACCAGCGCCCTGGCCGACGCGCTGGGCGGCGTGCTGCGCGTGGTGCTGCCCTGGGCGTTCAACTTCAGCACCCTGCTCATCGCCCGCAAGCCGCAGCGATAGTTAGTTGAGAGGTGGTCATAAATCAAACTTGCGCTGCTTTGGCCCTCATCCCCCAGCCCCTTCTCCCTTAGGGCGAAGGGGAGGAATGCGCTTTTAAAGTCCCTCTCCATGAGGGAGAGGGATTTCGGGTGAGGGCAAAAAGGGCCACCAGAGATTTTAACGATTTATGACCAGCCCTCAGTTAGTTGTTCAGACTTTTTTGTCGGAGCGCGGGTCGAGCGCGTCGCGCAGACCATCGCCCACGAAGTTGATGCTCATCACCGTCAGCACGATCATCAGGCCGGGGAAAATCCACAGCCAGGGCGCGTCATCAATGTACCGGCGCGAGCCTTCCAGCATGTTGCCCCAGGTGGCCGTCGGCGGCTGCACCCCCACGCCCAGAAAACTGATGTACGCCTCCGACAAAATGGCACTGGCGACCCCCAGCGTGGCGGCCACGATCACCGGCGCTAAGGTGTTCGGCAGGATATGCGCCAGGATGATGCGTCGGTGTGTCGCGCCCAGCGCCTGCGCCGCCATTACATATTCGGTTTCCCGGATGGACAGCACCGCCGAACGCACAATGCGCGCCAGATACATCCAGCTTGTCAGGCCGATAATCACCACGATCACGATCACGCTGCCGCTGAAGGTGCGCCCTAAAAATTCCTGCTGGGGGATGCGCCCGCTGAAAAACTTCGCCATCACCAGCAGCAGCAGCAGCGAGGGGATGCTTAACATCGCCTCGGTAAAACGCATCAGCAGCGAATCCACCACCCCGCCGAAATAGCCGGAAAACACGCCTACCGTTGTGCCGACCAGCACCGAAACGGTCACGGCGGTGACGCCGATGAGCATGGAAATCTGCCCGCCGTAGATGATGCGCGCCAGGATGTTGCGGCCAATCGTGTCTGTCCCCAGGGGGAACTCCGCATTGGGGGCTAACAGGCTGCGTTTGGTATCGTTATAGTTGGCGTCGGCCTCGGAATACCACAGCGCGCCGAGGGTCACGAACAGCACGATAGCGATTAAAACCACCAGCCCCACCACCGCGACCCGGTGGCGCAAAAAGCGGTTGAGCGTGCGCCGGACGCGGGAATAATTGGCGGTCGTCTGGTCGTTTAAAGTGATCGGTTTAGCCTGAGATGAAGTTGCCATCTTCGCCCCCTACGTGTACCGGATGCGCGGGTCGAGCCAGGTATATACAACGTCGGTCAGCAGTTGGAAGATGACCACCGCTACCGAAATCATCATCAGCAGCCCCATCAGCACCGGATAATCGGAGCGCGTCAGGTGGTCAATGAACAGCCGCCCCATACCCGGCCAGGCGAAGATGGTTTCCGTCACCACCGCGCCGGCCAGCAAAAACGGCAAATCCAGGCCGATGAGCGTCACAATCGGCAGCGAGGCGTTTTTGAAGGCGTGGACGAACAGCGTCCGCCGCTCCGATAAACCTTTTGCCCGCGCAGTGCGGATGTAATCCGAATTAATCACTTCCAGCATGGTGGAGCGAATGTAGCGGCTGTAGGTGGCGATGCTGATGAGCGAAATCGTCATCACCGGCAGCACCAGATGCCGGGCGATCTGGTCGAAGGTGCGCCCCACCGTCGGGTCGAACATGCCGCTAATGGGCAGGTACGGCAGCCCCCATTGGCGAAAGCGCACGGCGAAGATATACATCAACATCAGCCCCATCAGGAATACCGGGATGGAATAGGCCACGAACGAAAATCCGGTCGCCACCGTGTCCAGCAGGCTGTACTGCCGCACCGCCGAGATGACGCCGATGGTCAGCGAAACGATGATGATGACCACCTCCGCCGTCCCCATCAAAATCAGCGTATTCGGCATCCGTTCCCAGATCACTTCGATCACCGGCTGGCGCGTGACGAACGACGTGCCAAAATCGCCCCGGATGACGCCCCGGCGCGCGCCGGTTTCGCCGGTTTCGTCGTTGACGACCATCCAGTCGTTGCCCACCAGCCAGATGAAATACTGCACCAGCGGCGGCTGATCCAGCCCCATCTGGCGTTTCAGCCGTTCGCGGTCTTCGGCGCGGGGCGGCTGGCGTCCGCCCAGGGTCGCCAGCGGGTCGCCGGAAGCCTGCATCAACAAAAACAGCACGATGCTGATAAAAAATAATAACGGGACGGCCTGAATCAGGCGGCGAATAATATATCGGGACATGGGCTTTGCTCAAAAACGACTTGCTGCCGGCCAGGTACACATAGGGGCGGGTCAAAACCCGCCCCTACCAGATGTAGAAAGACGCCTGGAAGCGCCTTTCTACCCGCAGATACGTTTTACCCGGCTACGTCCCAATTGACCACATCGAAGAACGGCGTCGTGCCGTTCAGCCGGGCGTTCTGGACGCGGCTGCCGACCACCCAGATGTCGGCATCATACCAGGTGTTAATCCAGATATAGGAGTCGTAGATGAGCTTGTCAATTTGGTGATAGATAGCGACGCGCTCGTCGAAGTCGGTTGTCACCCGCGATTTGGCGAACAGTTCATCCAGGGCGGGGTCGCAGTAGTAGTTCCAGTTGCCGCCGACCGGATTATCGTCGCTCGGAACCTGGTCGCACTGGAAGCGGTTGGTGTCGGGGTCGGGGAAGCCGCCGGGCGAGGATGACCAGGTGGCGATGTCGTACTGGCCGGTGGCCGCCGGGCCGCCTTCGGCATAACCGTTAAAGAAGACGTTCGATTCGTAGTTTTCAATTGAAATGCCGATGCCGATTTCGCCAAGCTGCTGCTGCGCCAGCGCCTTCATATCCTGGCGAATCTGGCGGGTGGTGGAGATGAAACGCAGTTCCAGTTCCACGCCGTCCTTGTCGCGGATGCCGTTGCCGTTGGTGTCCACCCAGCCGGCCTCGTCCAGCAGGGCTTTGGCCTGTTCGGGATCATACGGCACGGGTGGCAGGTCGGGGTTGGCGTAGGGGGTCTGCTCCCAATAGCTGTGGCCGACCGGCAGCACGCCGCCCAGCAGGTCCTCCACCATGCTGAAGCGGTCGAAGCCGAGGGCGATGGCCTTACGCACGCGCAGGTCGGTCATGGCCGGATGGGCGCGTTCGGGGCTGGCGTTCAAGAACCAGCCTTCGTTGTAGCCCGATGGGATGAGGCGCACGTCCAGGCCGGCGTCCTGCAAACGCGGCACGTCGCGCGGGTCAATGAACGTGCCGAGTTCGCTGTCGCCGGCTTCCAGGCTGGCGACATAAGCCTGATCGTCGGGGATGAAGGTGACGACCAGCGTTTCAATTTTGGGCGCGCCCATCGCAAAGTTGGGGTTGGGGGCGAAGCGGGCAAAGTTGCCGCGATCCCATTCCTGCAAGATGAACGCGCCGCTGCCGACGGTCGGGTTGCTGTTCCAGGCGGCGTTGTCCAGTGTGCCATCGGCTTCAAAAACCGGGCGCAGGATGTGTTCCGGGATGGGACGCAGGCTGAGCTGCCCCGACCAGGGCGCGTAAGGCTCGGCAAATTTAATGACGACGGTGGTGGGGTCGGGCGCTTCGATGCTCTCGAATTCCTCCCAGGGCGTGCGGGTTAAGGGCGTGTTTTTGTCGGACATGTACATTTCGTAGGTGAACACAAAATCCGCCGAATCCAGCGGGTCGCCGTCCGACCAGGTGAGGCCGTCTTTCAGCTTGAGCGTGAAGGTCGTGCCGTCCTCGCTGATGCCGCCGTTGCCGGCGCTCGGAATTTCGCCAACCAGGATGGGGACGAGTTCGTAGTTTTCATCAAATTCCCAGGTGGCCGCCAGGAACAACTGATAGGTGTACCCGGCGAAGGTCATGGTGGTGTACATTGGATTCAGGCTGTCCGGCTCCTGCGGCCAGGAAACCGTCAGGGTTTTCCCCTGCGCGGCAGCCGGGGCAGCCAGGCCGACCATCAAGGCCAGCGCCGCCAGCAGAACAAAAGCATATTTTCGGTTCATTTCCTCTTATTTCCTCCACACATAGATTTAAGTAAAAGCGCCACAGCGCATCGCCCCTGTATGATAACCGGTATGAACAAACTGGGCAACGAAACACCCCACAGCAAAGGCGGCGCGCGTCTTGTAATGATTACACAAAAGCGATAAGCTGTGTTCAAATCTTCGCCGGGGCATCTGGTTTGACGGCCCTTTCGCGCTCAGGGGTGTTTTCGATGCGCTTCACGACTTTTGTCCAGACTGCTATGACCGACTCCGCCCCGCATACGCTGGCCTTCGCCGGCGGGCGCGGCGAATATTTAGCGATCACCGCCTTAGAACCGGACATCATTCGCATCTGCCACTGGCCGGAAGGCCGCCCGCGCCTGAATCGGACGTGGCTGGTGGTCGGGGCAGACGGCGACGTGCCGCGCGAAGGCCGCCGCCGCGATGATCTGTCGCCGTTTTCGCTGCCGGGCTGGCAGCCGGTCGAAGCGCCGCCGGGGGTGATACGCCGGCGCACCGATAACCTTCAGCTTGAAATCGCGCCGGACTCGTTCGCGCTGCGCTGGTTCGATGCCGGTGGGCGGGCGTTCGCCGCCGATCTGTCCGGGCGCGCCTATGCCTATGACCGGGCCGGGCGGGCGGTGATGCATTATCTGGAGCGCCGCCCGGACGAACACTATTATGGCTGCGGCGAGAGCGCCGGCCCGCTGGACAAACACGGCCGGCGGCTGCGGCTGGCCGCTGTAGATGCGCTCGGTTACGACGCCGCCCGCACCGACCCGCTCTACAAACACTGGCCGTTTTACATCACCTATGTGCCGGAACAGCAAATCGCCTACGGTCTGTTTTACGACAATCTGGCCGAGGGCGTCTTCGATCTGGGGCAGGAGATCAACGGCATCTGGGGGCGCTACCGGTACTACCGCGCCGAGGACGGCGACCTGGATTATTACCTGATCTTCGGGCCGACCATTGCCGAGGTGGTGGAAAAGTTCGCCCGGCTGACCGGACGCCCGGCGCTGCCGCCGCGCTGGACGCTGGGGTATCTCGGCTCGACCATGTTGTATACCGAAATGCCGGATGCCCAGGCGCAGCTTGACGGTTTTATCGAAAAATGCCGCGCGCACGACATCCCCTGCGACCTGTTTCACCTGTCATCCGGTTACACCACCGACGCGGAGGGGCGGCGCAACGTTTTTACCTGGAATCGGGACAAAATCCCCGACCCGCAGGCGATGGTGGACGGTTTTCACCGGGCGGGTATTCGCCTATCGGCCAACATCAAACCCTACCTGCTGGCGACCCACCCGCGTTATGATGAGGCCGCCGCCCTGGGCGCGTTCGTCCACGATACCGAGCGGGACGCGCCGCTGGTGCATCAAAGCTGGAGCGCCGGTTTAAACCAGAGCGCCGGCGCTTCGTATCTGGATTTTACCGGCGCGGGCTTCGACTGGTGGAAGCGGCAGATCAACGAAACGCTGCTGGCCTACGATATAGACGGCCTGTGGAACGACAACAACGAGTTTGAAATCCCGGACGATGAAGCGCGTTTTGACGGCGCGGGCGAGCCGCTGCGCGCCGGGCTGGGCCGCCCGCTGCAAACGCTGCTGATGGCGCGCGCGTCTTACGAGGCGCTGCGCGAAGCGCGCCCAAACGAACGCCCCTATCTGATTTCCCGGTCGGGCTGCCCTGGCCTTCAGCGGTACGCGCAAACCTGGTCGGGCGATAACAGCACCGCCTGGGAAACGCTGCGGTTTAACATCCCGATGGGTTTGAGCCTGAGCCTGTCCGGGATGCCCAACACCGGCCACGATGTCGGCGGCTTTTTCGGCGCGCCGCCCGACCGCGAATTGTTCGTGCGCTGGATTCAATGCGGGCTGGTTCACCCGCGTTTCACCATTCATTCGGTCGGTTTAAACACGGCCACCGAACCCTGGATGTACCCCGACATCCTGCCGCTGGTGCGCGACCTGTTCCGCTTCCGCCGCCGGCTGATTCCCTACCTGTATACGCTGCTGTTCCGGGCGGCGCAAACGGGCACGCCGGTCATCCGGCCTACCGTCTACCACTTTCCGGACGACTCGCGCACGCATACCGAATCGTTCGACCTGATGCTGGGGCCGGGGCTGCTGGCCGCGCCGGTGCTGGAAGCGGGCGCGCGCCGCCGGGCGGTGTACCTGCCGGGGAATGATTTCTGGTGCGACTTTTATTCCGGCGCGTGGTTCGCCGGGGGGCAGACCATCGAGGCCGACGCGCCGCTGGAGCGCCTGCCGCTGCTCGCGCCCGCCGGGGCGGTCATCCCGCTGGCGGGTGAAGCCGACCCCACCCGGCGCGAGGTGTACGTGTTCCCGCATCCGGGGGCGGGGCGGGGCAGTTTTACGCTGGTGGAGGACGACGGCGTGAGCCTGGATTACCGGCGCGGCCAATATACCGAAGTGCTGCTCGAAGCCCTGGCCGAACCGGAACGTATCACCCTCAGCGCCCGGCGGACGCGAAGCGGGTACGCGCTGCCGTATGCCGAAGTCGAATTTGTGCTGCCGTTGGGGGAAAAACGCCCGGCTGCGGGCGGCGCGGAAATCAAACGCCCCGACGGACGCCGGGGCGTGGTGGTATCGCTGAGGGATGCGGACGTTTAACTGCCGGTGCGGGTGGGGTCCTCGCGGGGCAGGGTGTCGCGGGTAATCATCTTGCCGGGCGGCACGCTGATAAATTCCGGCAGGGTTCCCCCGGCCATCAGCCGCACTGCCGCGTTAACCAGAATGCGCGCCGTTTCGATGCGCGACGACTGCACCGTGCCGCGAAAATAATACCCATCCGCGATGTACTGCTGCGCCAGCAGTTCGCCGTCCACGCTGGTGATGATAACCTTATCCGGCGGGACACCCGCCGCTTTAAGCGCGTCAACCGCGCCGAAGGCCCCCGCGTCGTTGATGCTGACGATCACATCAAAATCCACACCTTCTTCCAGCAGTTTGGCGACCGATTCTCGGCCGTTTTCCCGCGTGCCGCCCAGGAAGCGCCCGATGATGTTGGCGTCCGGCGCGAACTCCAGCAGGCCGTCCTCCATGCCGTCCGCCCGCAGCACGATGTCCGGCAGGTCGGGGAAGTCCAGCAGGATGACATTGGCCTGGCCGCCCAGCTCGCTGCGGATGATTTTGCCGGCCAGCCGGCCCGGCTCCAAGCCCAGGGCGTAGTTATCGCCCGCCACCAGCACACCGCCATAGCTGGGTTGGTCGCCGGCGAAAAAGACCATCGGGATTTTAGCCGCCTGGGCAGCAGCCAGGGTATTCACCAGCAGGTTTGGGTCGAGTGTGCAGATAATCAGCGCGGCGGCGTTATCGGTGCGGGCGCGCTCGATCTGCGTGATCTGTTTGTAGGGGTCGGCTTCGCTGTCGTACACGCGCAGTTCCAGGCCGTAGCGCGCGGCCTGATCGCGGATTTCCCGCGCGATGCCGGCATGAAACTCGCTGTCCAGCGTGCAGGCGATGTAAGCCATAAAACCGCGTTCGCCCAGCCGCCGCTGTACAATGGCGATTTCCTGCCCGCTGGGGATGACCTGCGAGGCCGAGCCGTGTTCGCCGACCCGCACTGTCGGCTGCGGCAGAGGGGTAGGCGTCCAGGCCGCCGCCACCGCCGTTTCCGTCAGCGCGGCTTCCAGCGCCGAGGCCGTTTCGGCCTGCATGGTGGCCGCCGCTGCCATCTGGCTGTTGGACAGCAGTCCCTGCACGACGACCGCGACCACCACCGCCACCACTACCAGCAGCAGCGCGCCGATGGCGAGGTAAAAACCGGGCCGCCGCTGCACGATCAGCGTCGCCCGGCTGAGTTCGAGGATGTTAGGATTGGAACTGGGTTTGGAAGCCAGCAGATGATCGCTGCTGCCGACCGGACGCCCCAGCGCGATGTCCAGCGCCCGCGACATTTCGACGGCGCTGTTATACCGTTTGGCGCGGTCTTTTTGCAGCGCGGCCATGATGACCATCTCGACTTCCAGCGGGATGTCCGGGTTGATCTGCGACGGCGGCGTGGGCGCTTTTTCCAGGTGCTGGTAGATGATCGAAACCAGATCGCTGCTGGCCGTATCGAAGGGCAGCCGCCCGACGATCATATTGTACAGGATGACACCCAAGCTGTAGATGTCACTGCGATGATCGAGCGTTTCGCCGCGAAGCTGTTCCGGCGACATATAGGCCGGCGTGCCGACAATGGTGCCGGTTTTGGTCAGTTCCAGCGAGCCTTCGGACAATTTGGCGAGGCCGAAGTCGGTCAGGTAGGCATTGCCGGCGTCATCGAGCATGATGTTGCTGGGCTTCAGGTCGCGGTGGATGATGCCTTTGCTGTGGGCGAAAGTCAGCCCCTGCGCCACCTGCTTGAAAATTTCCGCCGCGCGGTCGAAGTTCAGCCTTTCGGTGCGCATCAGATCGCCCAGCGTGCCGCCGCGCAGCCAGCGCATCGCCAGATAAGCCATTTCGTCGTTAATGCCGTAGGCGTAAATCGGCAGAATGTGAATGTGTTCCAGGCGCGCGATGATTTCGGCTTCGTGGGCAAAACGCTGCCGGAACTCCTCGTGCTGTCCCTGATTCAGGCGGATCACCTTGAGGGCGACATGCCGGTTAATGGACGGTTGGTAGGCGCGGTAAACGACGGCCATCGCACCCTGCCCCAGGCGCTCCTCGATTACAAAATCGTCAATTCGTCTACCGATCAAATCATCGTTTGGCATACCGGTTCCTTAATGTTGGGCGGGCAATGCCTGGGGATAAAATCCTCGACTATAGTATAGGCTATTCAATCCCGAATCGCCAGAAAATCATTAAATAACATTACAAATTACGATTGGGCCGGCGTGGGGCATTCGTAGCCAAACGGTCTATGTTCAACGCACAACAAACCATTATAATGCGAGCTAACGAGCAAGTGATGAAGGTTGATGATGAAAAAACGACATCTGGCCTGGTTGGTTGTGTTGGTTTTATGGAGCATCGCGCTGCTGCCGGCGGCGGGCGCGCTGGCGCAGCAAGCCCCACCCCCGGCTTACGAAATGGCCGGGTTCACCCACATCCCGCAGCAGTGGAACAACTGCGGGCCGGCGACCCTGACGATGGGGCTGACTTACTTCGGCGTCCCCGCCGACCAGAACCCGGCGGCCAGCTGGCTGAAGCCCAACCCGGAGGACGGCAACGTCAGCCCCTGGCAGATGGCCGACTATGTGAATACACAGCTTCCCGGCACCACGCGCGCCCTGGTGCGTGTGGGCGGCAGCCTGGAACGGCTCAAACAGTTGATCGCCGCCAATTTTCCGGTCATCATCGAAGCCGGTTACGACCCGGAGCCGCAGCGCCTGGGCTGGATGGGCCATTACCTGCTGGTGATGGGTTATGACGACGGCGCGCGGTCGTTCAAAACGCAGGACAGCTACCTGGGGCCGAACATCACTTACAGCTACGACCATATCGAGCAGTTCTGGCATCACTTTAACAATACCTATATCGTGCTGTACGACTTCTCCCGCGAGCAGGATGCGCTGGCGCTGCTGGGCGACGACGCCGACCAGACCCAGAATTACCTGAATACCCTGGAGCTGAACCGCCAGCGGGCGCTGGCGAACCCGAACGACGCTTTCGCCTGGTTTAACCTGGGGACAAACTACGTGGCGCTGGCGAGCTTCGATGCCAGAGCCTACGAGTATGCCGCCGCCGCCTACGACCAGGCGCGCAATATCGGCCTGCCCTGGCGTATGATGTGGTATCAGTTCGGGCCGTATGAGGCTTATAACGCGGTCGGGCGCTACAGCGACGTGATCGAACTGGCGCGCGTGCTGCTCAACGAACCCGGCACGTCGCAGCACATCGAGGAAACCTACTATTACGCCGGTGTCGCCCGCGAAGGGCTGGGCGAGCGCGACCGCGCCCTGGCGAACTACCAGGAGGCGCTGAACCAGAATAAAAACTTCACCCCCGCCCGCGAGGCCATCAACCGCCTGCAAGCGGCAGCCAGCGGCGGCTGAGGCGGCTGCCCCCGCCCCGCCGTCTCCATCACTGGACGATTCGGGCGAATCTTCGTACACTTGAGGAGACGGGTTGCACAAGCGGGGGATGCGGAATGTCGAGCATAACCGATATTAACCTCAAAGTCCTGGTCATGGATACGGACTTTTACGCCCTGCACGCCATCAACGGCTTCCTGGCCTGGGACCGCCGGACGCGCGTTACCAATTTGTCCGAAACCGTGCGGCAGATGTGGGCTTACATCGAACGCACGCCGCTGGCCGAACACCCAGACGTGGTGGTGGTGGAAGCCGACCATATCGGCGGGCCGGCAGAACTCCGCCGGGTGATAAGCCGGCTTCACGATCTGATTGAGAAAGTTCGGGTCATCTGCCTGGCGCAGATCGCCGACCCGGCGCTGGTCGAAGCGGCTGCTGAAGCCGGCGCGGCGGGTTTTCTGCTCAAGCAGGAGGCGCGCCTGCAAATCGCCTGGGCGATTGTTTACGCCCTCAAACACGATTTTATCGTCACCTCCGGCATCGCTAAAGCCTGCCAGCATCTTGCCAGCCGGCGCGTGCTGCACGCCAACATCCTGCCGGAGATGCGGAGGTTCCCGGAACTGACCGACCGCATCCGGCAGGCCATCAAACTGTGCGTGGTGGAGGGGATGCCGGCCCATCTGGCTGCCGACGAGATGGGCATCAGCCTGCACACCATACGCGGCTACATCAAAGAGGGCTACCGCATCCTGGAAGCCTACGACGAAACCGAATACCCGGTAGACATGACGCCCCAGGAGCGGGCTTTTATGCGTTTTACCGCATTTGAGGAAGACCGGGGCGAACGGCCTCCCTTCGCAGCCAACCACTAATGTCCGGTTAGCAGCCAGTGTGCTTAAGCCCACCGTCCACTCAGGATCAGGCACAGTCTAGAGGCTGTTATGTACTTTGCCGCCCCAGCAGGGCGATGAAACCACTTTTCACTTCCGCCAGCCTTTTGCCCTCACCCCAACCCCTCTCCCGCCTGTGCCTTCGGCGTTGGGAGAGGGGCTAAAACACACCCAAACGCTTTTTCATCCCCCTCTGCCGATCGCCACTTCGTGGCTTGGAGAGGGGGAACGAGGGGGTGAGGACAAACTGACAGCGCAAAGCTGAAAAAGTGGCCCTGATGGCGACCTGTATCATCCACCATCCGGCTGCAACCTACAAGGCGCGCCAGGAAGCAGCGGTTTTGTTACAGAAGGCCGGCAGACCGACTAATTTTGGTGTTGAGGCGGGTGACCGGTTATATTACGACCATCACGCGAATCATCAAGCCTTATGCGCCGCCAGGAGCCTGCCTTTATGACCAGCCAGCCGCCGCCGGAAACGCCCAGCGCCCTCAGCGCCGACATTCGACTGCTCGGCAATCTGCTCGGCATGGTCATCTGGGAACAGCACGGCCAGGAGGCGCTTGATCTGGTCGAGCGCGTGCGGGCGGCGGCCAAAGCCCGCCGCGCCAACCAGCCCGGCGCTGCCGAAAACCTGACCGGTATCATCGGCAGCCTTGACCTGGAGTCCTGGCGCATTCTGGTTAAAGCCTTCGGCAGCTACTTCCAGCTCATCAATATTGCGGAAGACCAGCAGCGCATCCGCGTTTTACGCCAGCGCGAAGCCGAAGGCCGCCACGACGAAACCATCGAGGCCGCCGTGCGCGACCTGCACGCCGCCGGAGTGAGCGCCGGCGATATACGCGCCCTGCTGGAGCATCTGCGCGTCCGTCTGGTGCTGACGGCGCATCCTTCCGAGGCCAAACGTAAAGAGGTGCTGATTAAGCTGCGCCGCATCGCGGATATGATGGCACGGCGGGATTTGATGCGCCTGCTGCCCCGCGAGCAGAAAGCCGTCGAATATGCCATTGCGGAGGAGATCGAAGCGCTGTGGCAAACCCGCCCGACGCGGGCTTCGCGGGCGACGGTGGCCGACGAGGTGGACTTCGGCCTGTATTTCATCACCTCGGTCATCATGAACACGACCATAGATATTTACGTTGACCTGCAAGCCGCCCTGCAAAAATACTATCCCGGCCAGGATTGGATGCAGCTTCCCGGCGTTTTACGTTTCGCCTCGTGGATTGGCGGCGACCGGGACGGCAACCCCAACGTTACCCCGGAAGTGACGCTGGACACGCTGGCGACCCTGCGGGCGGCGGCGCGGCGCGTTTACTTGGATGAAATCGCCCTCATGCGCGACCACTTCACCCAGTCGGCGGACGAAGTGGCTGTGTCCGAGGCGCTGCGCGAGGCAGTATTGGCAGCAGGCGGCCACGACGACCGCTGCCCGACCGAAATTTACCGCCAGTTTTTTAACGTCATCCACCGGCGGCTGGCCGAGGACGCCTACCCGACCAGCCGCGAACTGCTGACCGATTTGCTGCTAATCGAGGACAGCCTGCGCGCCAACCAGGGGCGCGCCGCCGCCGACGGCTCGCTGCTGCGCTTGATTCGGAAGGTGCGGCTGTTCGGCCTGCACCTCACGCCGTTGGACATCCGCGAGGACGCCCGGCTGCACGCGGCGGCGCTGGACGAAATCTTCCGCCGTTACGGGCGGACGGACAGCTACCTCGCCCTGCCGGAAGCCGATAAACAAACCCTGCTGACGCTGGAGATCGCCAACCCGCGCCCGTTTTTCCCCATCGAGCCGGACTTCTCCGAGGCCACCAACCGTATTATCGCCACCTGGCGTATGATCGCCCAGGCGCACCGGCGCTATGGCAAAATTGTCATTGATACGGTCATCGCCAGCATGAGCCAGCAGCCCAGCGATCTGCTGGCGATGCTGCTGCTGGCGAAGGAAGTCGGCATCCACCGCGATGTCAGCCTGGTGCCGCTGTTCGAGACGATTGACGACCTGGAACGCGCCCCGGACATCATGGCCGCGCTGTTCGAGAACCCCATGTACCGGGCGCACCTGGAAGCGCGCGGCGCGCGGCATGGCCTCCAGCAGCAGATCATGATTGGTTATTCCGACAGCAGCAAGGATGGCGGTTATATCGCCTCGAACTGGAATTTATACACGGCGCAGCAGCGGCTCATCGAGTCCTGCGCGCGTTACGGCGTATCGCTGCAACTGTTTCATGGGCGCGGCGGCAGCATCGGGCGCGGCGGCGGCCCGACCAACCGCGCCATCCGGTCGCAGCCGCCGGAGTCGCTGCGGGGCGGCATTAAAATCACCGAGCAGGGCGAGGTGATCGCCTACCGCTACAGCAACGCCGAAATCGCCCGCCGCCACCTGCACCAGGTCATGCACGCCGCTCTGCTGGCGATGGGCGCGCCGCAGGAAAGCCGCGCCGGGACGGCCATCAAACACGAGTGGCGCGCGGCGATGGATGCGCTTTCCGAGGCCGGGCGGCTGGCCTACCGCAGCCTGGTTTACGAAACGCCCGGTTTTCTCGATTACTGGCAGCAGGGGACGCCGATCAATGAGCTGGCGAACCTGCCCATCAGCTCGCGCCCGGCCAAACGCGCGCAGCAGAGCGGCTTCGAGTCGATTCGCGCCATTCCCTGGGTTTTTTCCTGGATGCAGAGCCGCGCTATCATCCCGTCCTGGTACGGCGTGGGGTACGCGCTGGCGGCCTACTGCGCCGGCCAGCCGGACGGCCTGGAGCGGCTGCGCGCCATGTACCGCGAGTGGCCGTTTTTTAATGCGCTGATCGAAAATGTGCAGCTTGATCTGGCGAAGGCCGATATGGGCATCGCCGCGCTGTATGCTGAACTGGTGAGCGAGGCCGCCATCCGCGAGAAAATTTTTGCGGACGTGAAGGCCGAATATTTGCAGGCCTGCCGGATGGTCTGCCAGGTGATCGGCCAGCCGGAACTGCTGGATAACGCGCCGGTCATCAAACGGTCTATCGAACGGCGCAACCCCTACGTAGACCCGTTGAACTTCATCCAGGTGGAACTGCTCAAGCGGCTGCGGGCGCTCGACCCTGACGCGCCGGAATACAAACCGCTGCTGCGCGCCACCCTGGCGACCATCAACGGTATCGCCGCCGGGCTTAAAACCACCGGGTGAGGATTATTCGTCTACATCAAGAATATCTGTTTCAAGGCCATCTTTGGCTTCGGTTTCAACCGCATCTTCCGAGATGTTCAGAATTTCAGCCCCCTGTTTTTTGTGAGCCTGGTACGTTTTGAGATTGGTATAAGGAGGTTTTGCAAAACCTTCCTCGCGTGCCATAGCCCGTGTGTGGTAATTCATCCAATAATCGTCAAAAACCTCAACACCGAGTTTTGCAAAGACGCCTGTGCCGTTAAGCAGCCGATCCAGATATTTTGTTGAGCCGATATTTTTGGTATTACCGCTGCCGGGAGCGTCTGAGGCAACAAGATATTTTTCCTGAAGAAAGAACTGGAAGTCTCGCGCCACCGAGGGGATATCGCTGAGATCGGTAATGTCATAAACCTTGCGCTCATCAATACCCGTAACCCGGCTGTAGACTGCGCCCAACACGTAATGTCTCGTGTAGCGGTTATATGCAAATGTGCTGCTCATTGGGCGGTCGCGGATACGGAAGTAACCGCCAAAAGTGCCGAGCGTCATGCCGCTGACGCGCATTCGGCCATTTTTATCCTTTCCTGTTCGATAAGTTGTCTTGATGTCAACAGCAAAACACAGCGTTTCATTGGATTTCGATACGAGGCTGACATCGGGATATTGATTTTGCGCTTTAGCCAGGACAATTTCATATCCGCGTTCTTCGGCAAAGCGCAAAATCACCGGGAACATCAGCAGTTCGAGGACTTTTGAAAGGACTTTTGTATCTATCGAAATACTGTAGATGCGCCGATAAACGTCAATAAAGCCCTTGACCGTCCAATCGCCGTTTTCGGTGGAGACACGCTCTTGCAGTTCATCAAAGTATTGCAGCAGTTCTTCTCGAAAGTGATCCTGTTCCAATGCCAACTTCCTTCATCAACGAGCGATGAGCAGCAGTTCGTGGGATTTTTTGTGCGCCAGCGCATATTTTTGGGGTTGAGCAGCTTCCCACACCTGTTTTTTATATTTAAGCAGCAGCTTTATCAGTTGGGCTTTGGTGGGTAGGCCATCGTCACGATATGAGATAACGAGTATACTCTCATGATGCCGGCTAAATAACTGCTCGAAAGCATCCATAATGGTTGCCGGGCTGTTCCAGAGCGATTTTTGTGGCCGCAGCCGGCGATGTTTGCTGTTGTAGTCAATGCGCGCGTGCCAGGTATCGTAACCGGCAAGCCCTTCCAGAAAGTGATAAAAATCCCGATAGTCAACGCCTGTGCCTTTGCGGTTAAGGTACGGGGGATCAATATATATGAGATCAGCCCCAACTGGCGTTTCTAATGCATCGAGGCACATCGCCTGATTGTCCCGCCCGTTATCAAAAACCCCTCGATTGGCTTCGGCTGCGAAACCGCGAAAATGCATCTCAAAAGGTGTATCCCAGGTGATCTTGTTGCCAAAACTGCGCTCCACCTGCGCGGTTCGCATATAGAGATTAGCGCGATGAAACAGGTTGTACGGACGCTTGATGATGCAGGCCTGAAACAGCGCAAACCGGGCCAACGCCTGTTTATAACGATTGAGGAGTAAATGGTCTATGTTGTACGCCACATGGTCTAACCAGGCGTTTTCAGCATCTGTAAAATAGATGCCGCCAAAAGTGTTTTGGATAAAGTTGGGATACTGAAGGCCATCCTGGACATTTAATACAAGGTCTATTTCGTCCTGGGAGAGTTTTGCTTCCCGATTTTCAATAAGCGCCAGCCCGATATTCCAGTTGAAGGCCAAAAAATCGTTATAGATAACCTGCTTCCCGGCATTTTTGAACAGATGGCTGACAGCCCCCGTGCCGCCGAATACATCCAGAACCGTATCAAATGGCAGATGGCAGACCTGCTCCCAAATCCAATTGACCAGAGATCGTTTACTGCCCTGGTAGCGCGTGGATGGGAACGGATAATTGAATGCGAGGGCGCTGGCCGGTGAAAACAGGGATAACTGTCTGGGCTGCTGCATACCGGTATTTTCCTATTCGTTCTTTCCACAAGAATATACGGATTGGAACAGATTGTCTAATTCTAAATCCCGTTACCCCTTCTTCGGCGGCTGCGGTATTATAGGGGCAGTGGTTTCTGTTTTTTACCCTGGGAGCGCTCCCATGTTGCAGACAGCGCGATCCCCTGCTGTTCGACAGTTGATCCTGATGTGGCTGGCCTGGTTTATCATCCTGTTTGTTTACCAGGCCTTTGTTACGTCCCGGCTGGCGCTCAGCCGGCCCGATTTCGCGCTGCAATGGACGCGCGCCGAAACCGACTACGGCAGCCAGCGTAACAAACCCTACCTCAACGAGCCGTTCATGAATGCCCAGGTATCCTGGGACTCGGAACACTATCTGTCCATCGCCATCGGCGGCTATGACGACCCCATCGCGCGCCGAATCGTTTCGCCTGAGGGCGGGCCGCCGGTGCCGCCGCTCCAGCTTAACTATGCGTTTTTCCCGCTCTACCCGCTGCTGATGCGGGTTCTGGCCGCCCCGCTGTCGCTTTTGGGGCTGACGCCCACCGCCGCCGCCACCCTGGCCGGGGTGATCGTCTCGCTGGCTGGGACGCTGGCCGCCATGCTGGCGCTCTATGAGCTGGTGCGCGAGCGCCTGTCGGAGTCGGGAGGCCAGCGCGCGGCTTTTTACCTGCTGGTATTTCCGTCGGGGTTTTTTCTGGCGCAGGTGTACAGCGAAGGGCTGTTCGTGGGGCTGGCCTTCGGCGCGCTGGCGCTGATAAAACGCGAGCGGCTGCTGATCGCCGGCGCGCTGGCGGCGCTGGCGGTCTGGACGCGCGCCGTGGGCGTGGCGCTGGTGCTGCCGCTGGCGCTGGCCTGGTTGATGCGCGTCCGGTCGCGTGGGCTGACCAGCCGTTCCACCGCTGCGGGGCTGGCGGCGGCGCTGCTGCCGCTGGCGGCCTACGGCCTGTGGAACGCGGCGCTGGGCGAACCGTTCCATATCGTGGAGGCGTATTATTTCCGGCGCGGGACGCTGCTGGTCGAAAGCTCGCTGCGCGCTTGGCAGACGACTTTCGCGCTGATCGGCGGCGCGAACCCCCAGGCTTCCGCTTATTACGCCGTCGAGTTCGGCGGGATGGCGCTGGCGCTGGCGGCCTGCCTGCTGATGCTGCCGCGTTACCCCGGCCTGGCGCTGTTCGGCCTGGGGACGCTGGTGATCGCCTTCACCAGCGGCGTGCCGCAAAGCATGATACGCTATGTGCTGGTCGCGCCGCCGCTGTACATTTTACCGGCCTGGCTGGGGCGCTGGCCGGCGTTTGACCGGGCATGGACAACTGCCAGCCTGCTGTTGATGGGGCTGCTGGCGGCGCTGTTCAGTTTTGATATGTGGGTGGGGTGACAGGCGGCGCGTGTCGTACGGCAGAGCGGCGCGCCGCCGGGTCAGCGATCTTTGAATACCTTCATCGCCTCGGCGACGACCGGCGTGGTGGAGTTGTAAACGCGCGTGCCGCAGTGGGCGCACACTTTTTCGCTGCCAACATAGTGCCACAGAGGGGGCGTTTTGCGGCAGTATTTGCAGTTCGATTTCATCACTTCGGCGTAATGTTTAGGTACGTGGCGGTACATAGTTCCCCCAGAACAAAAACCTTTCACACTCAAAAAAATAGCACATCTTGGTTTGCGAAAACCTTAAACAAACCACACATTATTATAACCGTTTTTCTGTAAGAAAGTGATAAACACTGTTTAGCGCTGGATTAAATAATGGCTAAACCTCTGACTGTTGGCGCAATGTTGAACGCCGTCCGGGGGCGTTTGCCCGGCTTCGAGGCGCAGGCACTGCTGGGCGCGGTTCTGCAAATCGACCGCGCCACCCTGCTGGCCCACCCGGAGCGCCCGCTGACGCCCGAACAGGCCGAACGTTTTGGTGCGCTGGCCGAACGCCTGGCCGCGGGCGAACCGCTGCCGTACCTGATCGGGCGGCAGGCGTTTTACGACCGCGATTTTTTTGTCACCCCGGATGTGCTGATTCCCCGCCCCGAAAGCGAACTACTGGTCGAGGAAGCGTTGGCATTCGCCCGGTCGCAGCCGAACCTGACGCTGGTGGACGTGGGGACGGGCAGCGGCGCGCTGGCGGTGGCGCTGGCCGCGCACCTGCCGGCGGCGCGGGTATATGCCACCGACATCAGCCCGGCGGCGCTGGCGGTGGCGCAGCGCAACGCTGAACGGTACGGCGCGCGCGTAACGCTGCTGCCGGGCGACCTGCTCCAGCCGCTGATCGAACGCGGCATCAAAGTAAACCTGCTGGTCGCCAATCTGCCGTATATCGCCGCCGGCGACCTGCCCGGCCTGGCGGTCAGCCGCTACGAGCCGCGCCTGGCGCTGGACGGCGGCGCGGACGGCCTCGACCTCATCCGGCGGCTGCTGGTTCAGGCTCCTGCCGCCTGCCTTCCCGGCGCGCGCCTGCTGCTGGAAATCGGCGCCGAGCAGGGCGCGGCGGCGCTGGCACTGGCGCGGGCGGCCTTCCCGGCGGCGGTTGTGGACTGCCTGTGCGACTTGGCCGGACACGACCGCGCCATCCGCATCAGCCGGGTTTAACCGACTTCTACCCGAACTCGAACGGTTTGCGTTCTAGAAAAAATGTTCTAAACTATGATAAGATAACCTACTGGTTAGAATCTTGTTACACGGGCGGAGGATCGGTGAGCCTACCTATACAGGAGCCAATACTGGAGACGATGTATGCGTTCATCCGGGATTACATCCAGCAGCGGGGCTACGCGCCCAGCATCCGCGACATCGCCCGCGCCTGTTACATGACACCGGGCAATGTGCATCGTTATTTAGACCGGCTGGAAGGCAAACGACTCATCACCCGGCAGCCGGGCGTAGCGCGCAGCATCCGGCTGGCAGAAGACGAAAAGGCCGAATAAAGCGAAAGGTCACTGAGCGGCGGTGATGTCTGCCGGGTCAACCAGGAAGGATGCCACCGCGCGCACCAGGTCTTCAACGCTGATCGGTTTGCCCAGAAAAACGTCCGCGCCGATGTCTTTGGCCTGATTGGCCTGAAAACCGCCGGTCGCGCCGGAGACGACGATCATCGGGATATGGCGCTTGAACTCTTTCCGCACGTAACGCAGCAAATCCAGGCCGCTCATATCCGGCAGCAGCAAATCCAGCACGATGGCGTCCGGCAGCTGGTGGCTGACGAACCCCAGCGCCGACACCACCGAGTTAGCGACGGAAACATGGAAACCGGCATGTTCCAGCGCGATGCTGAACACCTTGCCGACATCCTCATCATCCTCTACAACCAGCACATGCTGGCCTTTGCCGATCACCGGGATGGCGGCATGATTGAGCGTTTCGCCGCGCGTGCCGCTGAGGGTCGGCACGACCGCGAACCGCACCTGTAGTTTGAGCTCGCCCACTTCCAGTTCATCGCCGTGCCGCAGGCGGTATTCCTGGTCGGGAACCATCACCCGGCCGTTGAGGCGCGTGCCGTTGACGCTGCCCAGGTCTTTAACGGCGATACGATTTTCTCTGGCGATAATAACCGCGTGCTGGCGCGAAACCCCCCGGTGCTGCGCGCCGTGCGGCCCTAAATCCACGTCCGGGTAAACGCCGCGCTGGGGGTCGCTGCGCCCGATGGTCATCGCTTCCTGCACCTGGACCTGGATGGTCGAGGCCGTCCCCACCACGCGAAATTCGATCACCCAGGGCAGTTCTTCATCCAGCGGGCCGGTTGCCCGCAGCGGGGCCGGGGTTTCGGTACGCGGGCGGTCGAGGTAGCGCGTCTCCCGGTCGGATTTTTTACCCATCAACCACGTCCCTTCAGGCACACTTTACATTTTTTATGTTAGCTCAACACTCATCCTAAGCCGCATTAATGCTGCGTCGAATAGGTCTACAGTACTACCAGAATGGATTTTGCCGGCCCAGGCAGCGGGCTGACCCACGCAAATTTTTAAATATTATAACAGCATTTTTTCCAAAAGGTGCAGTATAGCTGTGAAAAAGGGGTTAAGTTTCCGGGAAAAACGGATAAGAAAAGGACGCGCCCGACGGCGCGCCCATACCATGCTGCCGGATGTTTTGAACGCAGACTAGCGGAACAGTTCCCGGACGATGATATTACGCTGGATTTCGCTGGTGCCTTCGTAAATCTGGAAAATTTTCACATCGCGCAGCAGTTTTTCGACCGGGTATTCCTTCATGTAGCCGTAACCGCCAAAAACCTGCACGGCGTCCACCGCCGCTTTGGTCGCCATGTCGGCGGCAAAGGCTTTGGCGAAGGCTGGCAGTTTGGGGTTGGCGACTCCGGCGTCCACCGCCCAGGCTGCCTGCCAGACGAGCAGCCGCGATGCCTCGTAGTTGATCGCCATATCGGCGATTTTGTGGCCGATGGCCTGGTGCTGGTAAATCGGCGCGCCGAAGGCCACGCGCTCTCTGGCATATTTGACGCTTTCCTCCAGGGCGCGGCGCTGCAAACCGACGGCGGCGGCGGCCACGCCGGGGCGGCTGTGATCGAAAACGTTCATGGCGATATAAAAGCCCTGGCCTTCCTTGCCGATCAGGTTGGCTTCCGGCACTTCCACGTCCTCGAACACGATTTCCGCCGTGTCGCTGGCGCGCTGGCCCAGTTTATCGAACTTGCGCCCGATTTTAACGCCCGGCATGTCGCGTTCCACCACAAAACAGGACAGGCCGCGATGTCCGGCGGCGGGGTCGGTTTTGGCGAACACGGTGAAAAAGTGGGCGTGGCTGGCGTTGGTGATGAAGGTCTTCGAGCCGTTAATGATATATTTGCCGTTTTTCTTTTCGGCGCGGGTTTCGATGCCGACCACGTTCGACCCGGCGGCGGCCTCGGTAACGCCGTAAGAGACGAACTGCCCCATGTTAATCAGCCGTTCGCCCAGCCAGTAGGCTTTCTGCTGTTCGCTGCCGGCCAGGATGATGGGCAGCGCGCCCAGGTGATTAGTGCTGATGCTGGTGCCGATGCCGGTGCAGCCGTAGCCGACTTCCTCCGAGACGAGGCATTCTTCAAAAATGGTCGCGCCCACGCCGCCGTATTCGGCAGGAATGTTCACATTCACCAGGCCCAGGTCGCGCGCTTTGTGGAAAATTTCTTCCGGGAAGATGGCGTGTTCGTCATATTCCGCCGCGACAGGGATGATTTCTTTGGCGGTAAAATCCCGCGCCATCTTTTGCAGCATCTTCTGTTCGTCGGTCAGTTCAAACGATACGCCGGGTTTAGCAATGCTCTCGACCATTTTTAAACGCTCCTAAAATAATTGAATCGGGATTTGATTATTCTAGCACGAAATCCTTATGGCGCGAATTGCGCCTGTTTTTACTTCGACCGGTGGAATATACGAACCTATCCATAAACCGATTGATCTGATAGCAGAACAGCGGGCTTAAGCCCACTGTCTGACCGTAATTGCCAATCCCCTGCCCCCTCCCCAAGTCTTGGAGAGGGGGTCAAAACAGATCGCTACGGGTTTTTAAGTCCCCTCTCCATTTGATGGCGACCCGAATGGGGACGTTTGTCCCCTGAGGGGAGGGGATTTAGGGGTGGGCAAGGTTCAGAGCAGAACTAGCAATTACCGTCACTGTCTGGCGGGTTTACGGATAAACTCACGTTTATCCTGCCCGCGCTTCCGGCTGAATTAGTCGCCGGCGGGGGCTTCTGCTTCGGCGGGC
Source organism: Anaerolineae bacterium (assembly GCA_026645945.1). Taxonomy (GTDB): domain Bacteria; phylum Chloroflexota; class Anaerolineae; order Aggregatilineales; family Phototrophicaceae; genus CFX2. The sequence goes on along the minus strand of JAPKMO010000032.1, from coordinate 8,380 downwards.
CGTCCCCGGCGCAGCACGCGCATGTACAGCGGCAGCACCGGCAGCAGCAGCGCGGCGCTGGCGAACAAGGCGGCGCGCAGCCCCAGCACGCCGCCCACCCAACCGACCGGCGGGCCGCCGGCGATCTGCCCGATGGCGTCCACCTGGCCGCTCATCGAAATAACGGTCGCCCGAACGTCGGAGTCAAGGTGCTGGTTAATCCAAGTCGTCTGGAGCGGCTCGATAAGCGTGCGGAGGATGCTGATAGCCCAGCGCAGCAGCACCGCGGCGGCAAAACTGCCCGCCGCCGCGAAGCCGAACAGCGCCAGCGCCAGCAGCCCGGCCAGGCCAAAAGCGGCGCGCGCCAGCGCCGGCGTATCGCTCATATCCAGGCGTTTGATGATAAGCTGCGCCGCGCCGGCAGCCAGCAGCCCGCCGGCCATGCTCAGCAGCCCCATCCAGGCCACCGGCTGCAAACCGCCGAAATCCGGCAGGGCGAAACTTTCCAGCAGGTGCGCTGTCCACAGGCGGTCGAACCCTTCGCTGTACAGGCCGTAAAAAAAGCCGATGCCCAGGATGGCGACCAGCACCGGGCGGCGGCGCACCAGCCGGAGACCGGCCCGCAGCGTGGTGGACATCTGCCCGGCGGCGCTGCGGGATTCGCGCGGGACGGGCTGAAAGCCGGTTTCCGGCATCACCAGCGCCAGGAACAGCGCCAGGATGATGTGCAGCGCCCCGCCCAGCAAAATCGGCAGGTTCACCTGCACGCTGCCGATGGTGATGGCGAGCAGCGTGGCGGGGATGCCGACCAGGCTGCCGATTTGCGCCGCGCGCAGAAAAACGCGCCCCACGCGATCTTCGCCGATTTCGTCGGCGATCCATGCCTGATGCGCCCCGCTGGTGAAGGTATAGCCTACACCCCACACCACCTGCGCCAGCAGGATAGCCTCGAAGGATGGAACCGCGCCTTCCAGCAGAAAACCGCCGCCCATCAGCCCGTAACCGATGATGATGGAAAGGCGGCGGCTGTACACATCGGCGACGATGCCGGTGGGGACTTCAAACAGAAAAACAGCGGCTTCCAGCGCCGTGCCGACCAGCACCAGTTGCAGCGGGCTGAGGCCGACCGTCTCCACCTGGTAAACCATGTTCACGGCAAAAACGAAGGTGATGAATACGGATGACGCGCCCATCATGACCAGATACAGGCGGTAAGCATCCATCTTGCGGGAAAACAAAGCCAGCATGGCGTTTTTCTCACTCACTCGTGCTTGAGGTTGTTTATTCAGGCGGGTGTTCGCGCCCCGGCTGCGAAGTTACAGCCGGCGGTGACGAACGTTAAACACAGGCGGCACTGCGGGGCAAGCCACGAGCGAGCGCGAGAAGGGGGACTGGCGGGATAGGTCTGTAGGGGTGGGTTTAGAAACCCGCCCTACCATGAATTCGTTAAACTCGTTTAGAGTTTATCCGTAAACCCACCAGACAGCGGGCTTAAGCCCACTGTTCTGCTATCAGATCAATCGGTTTATGGATAGGTTCTTAGAGATTTCCCTAACGCGCGGAATCCCGTAACAGGCCGGCAGCACCCAGACGAGCCGGCAGCGAGTGGAAGAAGACTGACATAGACGCCTCCTGAAACGGGATGAACGATAGGCAGCATAACATACTTTCGGCGGCGGCGTCAATGCGCCTAAAGACGGATTTTTTTGCGACGGCGAAAAGCATTCGTTATGGTTGTGGGTGGAGGGAGAAAAAAAGGAATCCATACATGGCACAGGCTTCTATCGTTACCGTACCGGCCAGGTCTGAAAAGTGGGTGCTGACGGCGACTATCCTGGCGTCCGGCATGGCCTTCGTAGATGTGACGGCGCTCAACGTGGCGCTGCCGGCCCTGCAAGCCAACCTGGGCGTGACCGGCGCGCAGCTTTTATGGGTGGTCAACGCCTACGCGCTGTTTTTGTCGTCGCTCATCATGGTCGGCGGGGCGCTGGGCGACCATTACGGGCGCAAACGCATCTTCATGGCCGGCATCCTGGTTTTTACCGGCGCGTCGCTGGTGTGCGGTCTGTCGTCCGGCATCGAAACACTGATCGCCGCCCGCGCCGTACAGGGTATCGGCGGGGCGATGATGGTCCCCGGCAGTCTGGCGATCATCACGGCCTCGTTTGGGCCGGAGCGCCGGGGGCGCGCCATCGGCACGTGGTCTATGTTCAGCACGCTGACGACCATGATGGGGCCGGTGCTGGGTGGTTGGCTGGCCGGTCAGGGGTTGTGGCGGCTGGTTTTTTTCATCAACCTGCCGCTGGCGGTGGTGGCGCTGACCGCGCTGGTGCTGCGCGTGCCGGAAAGCCGGGACGAAAACGCGCCGAAGCGGTTGGATTTTCCCGGCGCGCTGCTGGCGACACTGGGGCTGGCGGGTATTACCTACGGTTTTATCGAAGCGCCGGACGCCGGCTTTGGCGAACCGCGCATCCTGCTGGCGCTGGGGGTCGGCGCGGCGGCGCTGGTCGCGTTCGTGGTGGTGGAGGCGCGCAGCCCACACCCCATGGTTCCGCTGCGGTTATTCCGCTCGCGCACCTTCAGCGGCGCGAACCTGCTGACGCTGTTCCTGTACGCGGCGATGGGGGTTGCGCCGTTTTTCCTGGTTTTAAACGCGGTGCAAATCCAGGGCTACCCGGAAACTGCCGCCGGATTCGTCATGATTCCGTTCGGCATCCTGCTCATGATGATGTCGCGCTGGGCAGGCGGGCTGACCGACCGCGTGGGGGCGCGCCTGCCGCTGACGGTAGGGCCGGCCATCGCCGGGACGGGTTTTTTGCTGCTGGCGCTGCCGGGGCTGACCAACGGCCCGCAGGATTACTGGGCGAGCTACTTCCCCGCCGTCGTGACGATGGGCGTCGGCATGGGCATCACGGTCGCGCCGCTTTCGACCGCCGTGATGGGCAGCGCGCCGCCCGGCAGCAGCGGCACGGCTTCCGGCATCAACAATGCGGTGGCGCGCACGGCGGGCGTGCTGGCGGTCGCCATCCTGGGGGCGGTGGCGCTGGTGACGTTTGGGCAGTCGTTGGAAAACCGGACGCGCGATCTGCCGCTTTCGGACGCCGCCCGCCTGGAACTGCGCGCCGAAGCCGGCAGCCTGGCCGCCGCGCAGCCTCCGGCGGCGCTGACGGACGCGCTGGCGCTGGAGGTGCAGACGGCCATCCGCTGGTCGTTCGTGGATGCCTTCCGGCTGGTGGTGGTGATCGCCGGGGCGCTGGGCTGGCTGGGGGCGCTGCTGGCCGCGCTGACCGTCGAACGAAAGGGCGGGAACTCTGGCAGGGCCTAAATCGTCTTACTAGCAGTTCTAGGCGCGAAAAACCGCCGGGGACTGCAAAAAGACTTATGGAGGGAATCGCATGATTTATCGTGTAAACAGCCTGATTTTTAGTCTGGCCGCGCTGCTGGTATTCGCGCCGGCGGCTTTCGCCCAGATGCCTGAACAGGAGGCCCCGGTCAGCAGCATCAGCATTACGGTGGTGGAGTCCACACCGGCGCAGGCGATGGTGACGGTGCGCGGCACGCTGCCGAACCCGTGTTACAGCATCGCGCCGCCGGTGCAGACGGTGCAGGGGCGGACGATCTCCATCAGCCTCAAGCTCCAGCCGCCAAGCGGACGCCGGATGTGCGCCCAGGTGATTCGCCCCTTCGAGGAAACGGTTGCGATTGATCTGGTCGGGCTGACGCCGGGGACATATACGGTAGTCGTCAACGGCGTGAGCGCCGCGCTGACGCTGGGGCAAGGCGCGAGCATCCCCGAAGCGCCGGCGTCCGGCGTGGGTGACTGCCCGGCGGGCGACCGGATGTACGCGGCCTTCCGCGATTGGGAAGGCGGCTTCTGCCTGCTGTACCCGGCGGGTTATGACGTGCGGCAGACCGCGAACGGCGTCATCATCAGCCTAGCCGGCGCGGCGGAAGCACGCGCCGGGCTGACCATCGCCAGCGAACCGGCAGGCGGGCGCACCCTGGATGATGCGCGGGCCGGCCTGCTGGCTGTTCACCCGGACGCGGCTATCACCGAAGGCGAAATCGGCGGGCAAGCCGCGCTGGCTGCCGAGACAGCCAATACCCGCCGGGCAGTGGTGATCGTTTTCGACCGGCTGCTCACCCTGACGGCGCAGCCGGTGGCCGCGGGTTCGCCCGGCGCGGCGGAAGTCGAAACGCTGTGGGAAGCGGTGATCGAGTCGCTGACATTTTTCCCGCCCGCGCCCAAACCCGACCCGCTGGGCGCGAACGCGACCGAACAGGTTTTTGACGATCTGGGCATCGCGCTGATGCTGCCGGAAGGCTGGCGCGTGCTGCGCCAACCCAACCTGTACGGCCTGATTTCGCCCAATCCGTCGCTGGCGGCGCAGACAGCCGCGCAGGACTTCCCCATCGCGCTCGGCGCGCTGGAAAACCTGGCGGCGGACGATTTTGAGACGCTCGTCACGGCGGGGCTGGCGCGGTTCGCCAGACAGGGCGAAACCGGCCTGACAACCGAACCGGCGCTGGATGCGAACGGGCGGCAGATCGGCGTGCGCTTTTTGGGGCTGTCGAGCTTCTGCTCGGCCACGCTGATTCCGTTCGGCGACCGGGCGACCATCATCACCGTGTCGCCGCTGCTGTGTAACGCCAACCATACCATCACCGACGAGGCGGCGGCGGCAGTGCTGGCCTCGGTGCGGCTGCTGGGCGAATAATAAAGACTCAAATTCACCTCACCCCCCGGCGTCTCCTTGTGGAGAGGTGCAAAAAAGTCCCCTCTCCCAACGGAGGGGGGATTTAAGGGTGAGGTGTCGGCTGTTTTAATTCGGGTATGTGCCGCCCATCTTCTTGAAGAAGCCGTGAACGCGGTGGATAAAGCCGGTTTCCGACAGGAACATATACGGGCAGAAACCTGGCACGACGCCGATTCCGTACTCTTGGCACAGTTCCAGCGCCCGGTCGCTGACCGCGCCGATACCCTCGCCCCGGTGCATCCATACGCGGCGCACGCCCGCCTCTGCACAGTCGCGCACAATCTGTTCGGTGACGGACGGCGCGGTCATCACCAGCACGCCGTCCACCGGCGGCTGAATATCCTGCACGCGGGCGAAACAGGGCCGGCCTTCAATTTCCTCGGCGGCGGGGTTAACGGGGACGACTTCGTAACCGCGTTTCACAAATTCGCGGAAAACCATGCGGGTGAAGTCGCCGTCGGTGCGCGAGATGCCGACGATGGCGATGCGCTTCAAGGCCAGGAAATCATCAATCTGCTGCCGAACGCTCATGGTAGGGTATCCCTCTCAAAATCAACCCGGCTGATGGCTGCTGGATAAACCCATTAGACTGTGCCTCATCCTGAGTGGACAGCGGGCTTCAGCCCGCTGCCAGTGGGCTAAAGCCTCACTGTCTATCAGGTTCATTCTTTTCCGTTTATCCATGCAGCTTCTGCATCCAGGATGAGAATTTCAGGCAAAAGCCGCTTTTTGACTATACGTGTGGCAAGGGGCGGCGTATCGGGGAAAACGCGGAATATGACAAATGTCATGCCCGCAGCATGATATAACAGTCCTGCGCCGGCACGCGGGCTTAACTGCCGGGCCGCACCGAAGCCAGCAGCCGCTCGAAGGTGGGCTGAAAGGCCGCCCATTCCTGCACCGGCACGCGGGCGATGGCGTACAGACGCAGCCCATCCCGCGAGAGCAGGCGCGTTTCCAGGCGGAACAGCGGGTCGCGCTCCGGCTCGCCGGGCGGTTCGACCTGAAGCGTGATGGTGGACTCTTCATCCGGCGCGACAAAAACCACGCTCGGCGGCGCATCGGCCGCCCCCGTAACCACGCGCCAGCCGGTCGGGTAGCGCACGCTGAAGGCGCTGTTGCTGAAGGTTTCACCGGTGATGACCGCCGGCGGGCCGGGCGTGAAGTTCAGCAGCGGCGGCGTGCGCGCCGGCACACACCCCGTCAGGAGAAAAAACGCAAAAACATAGCGCAAAGGCGCAGAGAGGCAGAGGCGCAAAGCCCAAAGATGGCCTCGCGCTTTTGCGTCTTTGTTCCTTTGCGTCTTTGCGTTGAGCTTTTTCTTTATCATGGCGCGCGGTTGGGGGCATCGGCATTGGCGGCCATGTTCCGCGAAAGTGGGTCACCGCAGGACACATAACCGGCCCAGCCCGCGACACGCCATTCGCCCGCCGTGTCCCGTTCCAGCCGGTGGTAAATGCACACGCCGCTGAAGCCTCTGTCTTTTTCATAGGTGGCGATCAGGTCAACGTTGAAGGCGTCGGGGCCGTCCGGCGCGGCGCGGCGGAACACCACGCTAATAAAACCGCCCCATTCCGGCGGGATGAAACCCCGCACGCAGGCGGAAACGCTGCCGCCAGGGCAGCGGACCGTCACGTAGTCCTGCATGGCCGGGGACAGCAGCGAAAAAGCCGTTTTATCGTCACCCGCGCCGACCGCCCCGGCAAAACGCAGCGCCGCCGCGTAAGCCGGGTGAGTTTCCTGCGGGACGAGCGCCGCCGTGACGACCACGATCAGGCCGACGGCGGCCACCAGGGTGATAAAGCCAATCCACAAAAATCGTCTGGACATCGTAAGTTCCGAGTGCTGAGTGATAAGTTTCAGGTTGAAGGCCAAACGCGCCTTCGTATCCGGCACGGTATCACTTCCAGCCTTCCTGCGCCAGCGCATCGCGGGCGGCGCGCAGTTCGTCGCGCATCCGGGCGCTTTCGCGCACCGCGTTGACGGCCATCATACCATGCCAGCCGGGCGTATTCATATACTCCACGCAGATGATGCCATCGTACCCCGCCGCCAGCGCATCCGCCACCACCCGCTGCACATTGATACGTCCCTGGTCAAAGGGCGTTTGAAGCTGCGCCCGCGCCGCCTGCCGAATCTGGATGTGGCGGGCGTGGGGCAGCAGCTTGATGATCTCGTCGTGGAAGATGTCCTGGCAGACCAGATGCGCCCAATCCAGCGTCAGGCTCAAACCCGGCACATCCTTCAGCAGTTTGAGCGCCGCTTCCGGCGTCTCCGCCATCGAATCCAGGTGCGGCTCGATGCTGATCCGCAGCCCGGCGGACTGCCCGATGCCGACCATCTCGCGCAGGGCGGCAGTCACGCGGTCGAAGGCTTGCAGATCTTCGGGCGGGTGCGCCAGCCCCGGCGAAAGCGTGATGCCCGGCGCGCCCAGTTCGACCGCGAACGGGACCAGCGCCCGGTACAGCTCCAGGTCGCGCCCGCGTTTGGCCTCGTCGGCCAGCGAAATGCGCGGCAGCATCAGGTACAGGTCGCCGACGCGCAGGTTAAACAGGTCGAGATCGGCGCGGATGTCCTGGGCGGCCCTCAGCGGGCTGTCGGCGGCGCGGGCGGCGTTAAAGTTCGTGCCGCTGCCGATGTCGGCGTAACGAAAGCCCAGCCGCGCGATTGTCCCCAGTGCTTCGGGCAGCGTCAGATCGGTGAAAGCCCAGGTATGGCAGGAAAATTCGAGCATATTCGATTCGCTCACGGGTACAGATAGGGGTGTTCCGGCTGCTGGACGGTTTCGACGCTGGCGGCGTGCAGCACCGGCACGGTGTCGCCCCGGAACGCGCCAACTTCAAAAACGCCGCGCACCCGCACCCAGGTATCCTGCGGAAAATCGCCCGCGTTCTGCCACACCACTGGCAGGCCGATGGCCGACGCATCGGCCACGCAGCAGCTAATGGTGAAGCGCGCCACCATGAAGGTATCTTCCGGGAAGGTCGCCTCGCGGTAAACGAAGCCGATCACGTCGGCTTCCTGGCCGTTAAAACCGGCCAGATCGTCGGCATTGTTAAATGCACGCAGCCAGTCCAGCACGTTCCATTGAAGCGGGTCGGCGCTGAAGCTGGTGAGGTTCGCGCCGGCGGCATTCAGGCTGATGTCCCCGTTGACCGCCGCCGAGCCAAGCGGGCGCGACGGGATGAGCGTGCCAAGCACCAGCGGCAGCGCCACAATCGCCAGCGCCCGCCAGGTGATGTGCTGGTGATCGTGGTCGCAGGCGCAGGCAACCCGCCCTCGCCCGCGCAGCAGATCCCACGCGCTGGCCGCGCCCAACGCCAGAAACAGGACGGCGGCCACGTAGGACAGCCAGGCGAACCGCTGGTTGATGTAGTTGGTCAGGCTGCCGCTGGCGATGTTGTAAATGAAGTACCCGCCCAGCGCCAGCAGGATGGCGGTTTTCAGCCACGCCCGGAGGGTGTCCGGCGCGTGGTCATGGTCGTGAGGGTGATGATGTTCGTGTAAATGATCGGTCGTCTGCATGGTCAGTTCCGAGTTTCAAGCTCTGAGTGAAAAACAACAAATTCAACGTTTTGCGTTAAGTATCTATCCATAAACCGATTGATCTGATAGCAGAACAGTGGGCTTAAGCCCACTGTCTG
>JAPKMO010000031.1 GCA_026645945.1 Anaerolineae bacterium | reverse complement strand
TTTGCCCGGTTTTGCGGTATCATAAAATCAAAGATCGGCGCTTTCGGGGAACAGAACCATGCGAAAGTTCATTCTGGTGGCCGTGTTCGCGGCATTATCGGTCATTGGCCTGCATACCAGCCGAGCCGAGTCCAACGTGCAGATATTTTTTGTCGCCTGCGAAAACCAGGCGGTTGTTAACTTTACAGGCAGTATGGACGCCGGTTATGACATTTTTTACCAGGTCTTTTCCGGCGCCGGCGGCACAGGGACGCCGCTGACCTCGCTGCGCCGCGTCGAAGTGAACGGCGCGTATGCTTTCAGCGAGACGGTTGCCTATAACACCGGCGCGGCAGTGCCTTTCGGAAGCATCGCCAGTATGCGGGTCGTCATCGCCCTGGAAGGTAACTCCAGCCGAACGACCTACGATACAACGGTAGACGATATACAGGACGGGTGCAGCGCGCCGCAGAACCCGGTTGGAGCCAGCGTTGATCTGGGCGGCGGCGCGGCTGCCGCTGCGACCTCACCATCCGGCATCCTGTCGCCGTTCGGCGGTGTTATCAACCCGCCGGCGGTTTCCGGCACGCCGGAGCCGATTGTGGTCATCGGGGCGCGCAAGTCGTCCATCGGGCGCTCGCAGACGCCGGGCGTTATTTTCGCCGAGTGCAACCAGTATCTTGACCGCGCCAACCCCGGCATCCTGTACGATACCGACCCGATTGTGATCTTCTGGTCGTGGTACGCGCGGACGCCCGAACTGGTGCAGCAGCATATTGATAACGCCATCTACGACGTTTCGCTGAACGGCGTCCGTCTGTCGCGTGTGACCAAAACCGCCATCGAGCAGCGGACGCGCAACTATTGGGTTTTTTACATCGCCGATCTCGGCCTGCTGGAGCCGGGTTATTACCGCGTGGTTTTCCACTTGACCTGGGCTGCGCCCATCAGCGACGGCTACGAGGACTTCGGGCCGGGCGCGGCCACTTCCAGGGTGGACAGCGCCTGCAACTTCGAGATCAAACGTAATCCGGTCGGCGCGGCTCCGGTAGACCGTTATAACACGCTGTTTGAAGCTTCTCCATCGCCATAAAACCGGGAGGGTGGATGAAACGCTTCGCCATCCTGATAGGCGCGGCGCTGCTGGCATGGGCGCTGGAAACCGGCGCGCAGCCGCCGCCCGCCATTATAGATTTTAGCTGCGACCGGGACAGTGTATTGCTGCCGGCTGCCGAGGCGCGGCAGACCCCGGCGCTGCTGTCCTGGCGTGTGATTAATTTAACGAACGATTTTCGCCTGCGCCTCGACCGGCGTGAGCTGAACGGCTGGGTTTCGCTGCTGGACGACGGCGAGACGCTGCCGTCCGCCGGGACGCGCCCGATCCTCATCGAACACCCGCTGAACTTCGGCCCCCCGGCTTACCGGCTGGCCGTCGTGGATGCCGCCGGGCAGGTAATGGACGAACGGTTCATCAGCATCCCCTATACCGTCGAACAGTCCGCGCGCGCGCCCCGCATCGAACGTTTCGCCGCCGCCAGCGCCGGCCTCTACAGCGGCGATTTGCAGGCCGGCAGCGCGCGGCTGGAAGTGACCTGGAAAGTAGCCGACCGGCTGCCCAACTCCAACCTGGTATTCGAGCAGGTTTTTGCCGATGGGCGAAGCGTATCGGCAGAGCTGCCGCGCGCCAACCTGTGGATTGCGTCGGAAGGCCGGGGCGTGGTCGCGCCGGTCGCGCCGGAAGGGGCAAACCGGGTGCGAATCCGGCTGCGCGTGGCGGATGTCATCAGCGGGCAGATTTACGACTCGGCAGAACTGGAACTGCCCGTCACCGATTCGTCCAGCCCGCCCGCCATCATCACCGCCGTGCCAACCCCCGCGCCTGTGCCGAGCGTCACCCCCGGAAGCGTGGATTTGCCGGCCCAGGTGCTTAACTTCAGCGCCGAACCCAGCCCGGCCAACCCCACCGGGACGGCCACCCTGCGCTGGACGGTGCGCGGCGCAGCCAGCGTCAGCCTCCAATGGCTGAACAAAATCAACCAGGAAGTGACGCAGGACAATCTGCCGCCGGAGGGGTCTTTCCTGCTGCCGCTCACCAACATTCAGTTCAGCGGCGCGCAAACTTACCCGGTGCGGCTGATCGCCCGGAACAGCAGCGGCCAGTGGGTGCTGGACGGCAGCGGCAGCGCCATCGCTGCTGATCTGGTCATCCCCTTGCAAACCGACCTGCGTATCACGTCGTTTTCCGCCAGCCCGAACCCGGCGGCGCGGGACGGCACGATCACTTTCGCCTGGGCGGTAGATAACGCCGCCGGCGTGGCGATCACCCGCGTCGGCCCGCAGGGGATTTTCGTCTATGACGATACAACCGCCAACCTGCCACCGCGCGGCACCCTCACACTGCCGGTTCCAGGTGGTTATACAACCGGCGTCACCTATTATATCGGCGCGGTGGACGCCAACGGCGTGTCAATCATGGGCGACCCGCTGGTGGTAAACCTGATCTGCCCCTACGAGTCGTTTCTCGCGCCGGCCTGCCCGCTCACGCAGCAGACCCTCCAGGCCGCGCACCTGGACTTTGAAGGCGGTTTTATGATCTGGCGCGGCGACACCCGCGAGATTTACGTGCTGTACGATGACCGCACCTATGCCGCTTACGCCGATACCTGGACAGAAGGCGAGCCGGTCAATATTCCCGAAGCGCCGCCCGCTGGCCGGGCCGTGCCGACGCGCGGTTTTGGCAAACTGTGGGCCAACAATCCCGATCTGCGCGCCCGGTTGGGCTGGGCAACCGGCGGTGAGGACAGCTACCAGACGCCGTTTGAAACGGTTATCGAACTGGCCGGGCGCGTGCAGCAAACCGGGCTGTTCTTTCGCCTGCCCAACGGCCTGCGCCTGCATTTAAGCGGCTTCCCCAAAGTATGGGATATTCCCGATGCCAGCTAACGGCGAAAACCTGGCTGAACAGGCGGCGGCGCTGTTCCACATCACGCTAACGGCGGAACACATCGCCCGTTTTGAGCTGTACGCCCGCGAACTGGCTGCCTGGAACGAACATACCAACCTGACGGCCATCACCGAACCGGCGGCAGTGCAGACACGCCACTTCCTCGATTCGCTCTCCGTCGCCCAGGCCGTGCCGCTGCTGCCCGGCACGCGCGTGGTGGATGTCGGCACGGGCGCGGGTTTCCCTGGCCTGCCTCTGCTGATCGCCTTCCCGGACATTCACCTGACGCTGCTGGAAGCCACCGGTAAAAAAATCGCCTTTCTGGAGCATGTGATCGGCATCCTGGGGCTGACCAACGCTCGCACCCTGCACGCCCGCGCCGAAGAAGCCGGCCACCTGCCGGAACACCGCGCCGCCTACGACCTGGCGGTGGCGCGGTCGGTGGCGCGGCTGCCCAGCTTGGTCGAATATCTGCTGCCGCTGGTGAAGGTGGGCGGGCGCTGCGTGGCGATGAAAGGCACGTCCGCCGAAGAAGAAGCCGCCGGCTCCCGGCGCGCGCTGGCCGCGCTGGGCGGGCATGTGCAGCGTATGGATGCCGTCCGGCTGCCGGGTGTGGACGAAATGCACTACCTCATCGTTATCGAAAAAACGGCCCCCACCCCGGCTATGTACCCCCGCAAACCCGGTATCCCCACCCGCAAGCCGCTGATTTAACTGACTCCCTTCTGTATGGCTGAAATGCCGGTCGCGCCATTTGCACGACCGGTTATAATCGGCAGATGTCAGCCATCAGGAGGAGTCATGCGTCCCATCACTCAGCAGTTGATAGACAGCCTGATCGCCCAGGCCGCCGAATCGCCGCGCCGGCGCGTGCCGTATAACTTTCACCGGTACGATGAACCCGTCCAGCGGATGATTAACGCCATCCTGCCGGGCAGCTACATCACCCCGCACAAACACGAAAACCCCGATAAAGTCGAACTGATCGCGCCGCTGGTGGGCCGCGCCGCGCTGGTTCATTTCTCCGATTCTGGCGACGTGCAGCAGATTTTTATCCTCGACCCGAACGGCTCGACGCGCGGAGTGGACATCCCCCCGCGCGTGTACCACAACTTCGTCGCGCTGACCCCCTGCGCCGTGCTGGAAATCATCCAGGGGCCGTACCACCCGGACACCCACAAGCAGTTTGCGCCCTGGGCCCCCCGCGAAAGCACGGCGGAAGCGGCGGCCTACCTGCGCGAGCTGGAAGAACAAATCACCGCGCAGTTGATTTAGGCGTTCCAAATCTGTTACAGGTGGAGAAAAACCGGCAGGTTTGATTATAATGAAAACTAAAACATACAGACATTAAACGATTCCCTAACCCACAGCAAACATATAGGTTTGTGCGCGCCATGTTGGGCTTATGATAGGGATAACCAGCTATTGTATATCGAGTTGGTATATATCAGGTGAAGTTTGTCATGGTCAATGATCTCAACCGGTTGTTAAGCGCCGTAGGCCAGTACGCCCGCGCCGGGCAGTATCACCGGGCGCGGCAGCTGCTGTGGCGGGTGATCGCCGCCGCGCCGCACGAGGAGCAGGCCTGGTTAATGCTGGCATCCGTCGCGCAGACCATCGAGGAGCGGCGCGCCGCGCTTGCGCGCGTGCTGGCTTTAAACCCCACCCACACACGGGCCAGGCAGGCTTATCTGCGGTCGTTGGAGACACATTACGTCCGGCAGGCGGCCCAGGCCGGGGTGTTCATCAGCTACGCACACCCGGACGAGTTGTTCGCCGCCGAACTGGTGGAGGATTTGCGCTTTTTCGGCGTGTCGGTGTGGTTGGACATCACCGATATGCCCAATGGCAGCGATTGGTACGAGGCCATCGAGGCAGCCATGCAGCGGTGCGGCCTGCTGCTGCTGATCGCTTCGCCATCGGCAGCGCGCGCCGATAACGTCCGCAGCGAGTTAAAACGTTTCGCCGACGCGGGTAAAATCATCATCCCCGTACAGCGCCACCAGGCCGACCTGAGCGGGCTTAACCTGTGGTATCCGCCGATAGATTTTGGCGAGGATTATTCATCCGGCTTGCAGGATTTAATTCACCTGCTGAGCGCGCCCGAACCGGCGCTGACCGTCAGCCGCAAAAAAGCGACTTAAGGCCGGGCCGTCAGCGAACGATTTGCAGCAGCACCCGCACCGGGCCGTCCGGGCTGCCCCCCGCATGGCCGACCAGCAGCGTATAGGTGCCACTGGCGGGAATGATATAAATGATCTGCGCGTTCATCTCTCCGCCGCCGTCATCATCGGCAGCCACCGGGTTTTCCGCCGGGTCCAGCAGCACCAACAGCGGGTCAACAGCCTGCCCTGGCCGACCGGATGCCGTCAGCCGCACACGCTGGCCGGCAGCCGCCTCAAACGGGAAGTTGTAAACCAGGCCGGCCTCCAGAGGAACAACCACCGACTCGCCCGGTAAAAATGCCCCGGTGAAGGTCGCGCGGCGCGCCGCCACCCGGTTCAACCATTCCAGATAATCTGCCGCCGCCAGCACCGGGCGGTCGAGTGCGTTGTTCGCCGCGCCCCGGCTGAGGTAAATACCTGCCGCGTTTGGGTTCAGCCGCGCGGCAGCGTCCAGGTCGGCCAGCGCCGATTCGTACTGCGCTTGCGCCAGATATACCCCGGCGCGGCGGGCCAGTGCCTCGACATTTTCAGGGTCAAGTTCCAGGATGCGGTTGTAATCGGCCAGCGCCGCGTCGAAAGCCTCGGCCTGGGTGTTCAGCAGTGCGCGTCCGGCGCGCGCCTCAACCGAACCCCCGTCCAACTCAACCGCCTTATCATAGTCCGCCAGGGCGTCCTCAAAACGCCCCAGAGCCTGGTAAACCTGGGCACGCGTCAGGTACAGCGCCGCCACCTCTGGGGCCGCGCCGATGCCGGCATTCAGGTCGGCCAGCGCCGCGTCGGTATCCCCTTGTTCCAAATACAGCAGCGCGCGCAGGTTATAGACGCCACCGGTAAACGCCGCATCGGCGGCGGGGTAGGCCAGGGTGCGCTCCAGGTCGTCTAAAGCGCGCGGCAGATCGCCAAGCTGCACGTAGGCCGCGCCGCGCAGATAATACCCCCGGCTGAAGGTCGGGTTAAGCAGGATGAACAGGCTGGAGTCCACCACTGCGCGCGCGTAATCCCCGGCGCGGAAAGCCGCCTCGGCGCGCTGCAGCACATCCAGCCCGGTGACGATTGGCACGTTCGACTGGCCGGCCTGCTGCGCCGCCGCCGGCAGAACTGCGGTAAAAATCAAAATCGCCGCGATAATCCACGACACCTTAGGCATACAACACAACCTCACCCCAATAAACAGCATATTTCACTCGTTTTGCCGGTCAGACCGCCAGCCGGTCGTACAACAGTTCCTGGCTTAAATTCGGCACAACCGTCTCGGTCGTTTGCAGGGTTAACGAAGCCGCCGTCACCCCCAGGCGCATGGCCTCATCAAGCGGCACTTCGTTAAGCAGGCCGAAAATGACCGCGCCGGTCAGCGCATCCCCCGCGCCGGTCGAGTCCACCACATTCGTATTAACCGCCCGGATGAACCCGCCGCCGCTGCCGTCGGCATAGGCCAGCCCTTTGTCGCCCATCGTCACGACGGCGATATAGGCCCCTAGCGCCACCAACTGCCGCGCCGCGGTGGTGGCGGATTCGCGGTCGTGGGCGGTATAGGCCAGGCCGCACAGCGCCGCCGTTTCGGCAGCGTTCGGCACAACCAGATGAAGCTGTGGGATATAAGGACACAACCGGGGAGCCAGCATGGGCGTGGTCGGGTCGGCGCACACCCGGACGTGATGCCGTTCGGCCAGCCGGAACAAAGCCGCCAGCGCCTCCTGCGACAGCGTGGCGTCAATCACGACCATCTCGGCCTCGGCCAGCAGGTCTTCATGTTCCAGCAAATACGCTTCATCCACCGAGCGCATGACTTCAAAATCGCCGATGGCGACCAGCAGTTCCCCGCTGGGTTTGAGCAGCGCCATATAAGTGCCGGTGCGCGCGCCTTCCACCACGCGAGCATAGGAACAGTCTATGCGGTTGGCGCGGCAGTGTTCCAGCACTCGCGCGCCCTCGACATCACTGCCAACAGCCGTCAGCAGAACGGTTTCGACCTCCAGGCGGGCCAGGTTTTCGGCGATATTCCGTGCCACCCCGCCGACGCTGTTCCGCACGCGCCCCAGGTTGGAAGCCTCCCAGTGCAGTTCTCCCTCGTTGGCGCGGCCTTTCACGTCAATCCCTGCCGAGCCAATAACCAGCACATACCCTTCGTCCATGATGCCGATGCCTCCTTTTCAAGCGATTGGCCCTCAGCCGCAAAGTGTCAAAAGCCCACCCTCGCGGCCAGCAGCCAGCGGCGCTTTTATTCGACCTATCACGAGGCTGAAACAACCTCGAACAGTTCCCGGTTTCGCGGCGATTCAGGCGTCAATCTCGACGAAAGGATGGCACAACCGCGCGCAGCCGATATTCCAGTTCGCTCAGGATGATGGCCGTCGCGCCCCAGACCTTATGCGCCTGCACCGTGTAATACGGAATCCAGACGCGCGCGCCCTGGAAGACCCATTCTTCGGTTGATTTATAACGCGCATCCAACAAGTTGTCTACTGGAAAGGTGAACACTTCGGCCACCTCAAACGGGTTGGGATGAAAAACCGGCGGGTTGGGCAGCGTGCCAACCGTCGGGAAGACCTCATAATTGCTTGGGGGGATGTAAATCGGAGTCAGCAGGCCGATCACAGTGATGTCCGGCGCGCACACGCCCAGCTCCTCGCACGTTTCGCGCAGCGCCGTCGCCGTAAACGAGCTATCCTGCGGGTCGCGCCGCCCGCCGGGAAAGCTGATCTGCCCACTGTGGCCGCGCAGGTTTTCCGTCCGCCGGGTGAGGACGATCTGCCAGCCGCCTGCATCCGGGTACAGCAGCACCAGCACCCCGGCCTGGCGCGCGCCAGAAGCCGGACGCGCCCGGCTGACGTTCGGAGCCATCTGCCGGTGTGCGGCCTCGGCGTCAAATTCGGCCAAACTCAGCGCCGCGCGCAGGTGTTCCAGCGTGATCGTCATGCGCGGTCGTCCATCCAGATCGCCAGATCGTGATACAGGCGGGAATAAATCATGCCGCCGGCGGGGCGCGGGCGGCCCGCTTTTTTCGCCATCAGGCGCATCCGCAGGCGGTCGCTGGATGGCCGTCCGGCGGCGTTCCAGGCTTCCAGGGCATCGCGCAGCGCCATAAACGCATCCGCCCCGGCGAAGGCATGTACCTGCCCATACCCCTGGAACGGCACAAAACAGGCGCTGCCGGAGGTAATTAACGCAAAACCACTGCCTTCCAGCCCATACGAGGGCTGGTTTTCCGCCACCAGATAGCCGGTAAAAACAAACCCCTCCGGGGCGTGTAATTCCAGATATGGCAGAAAACCCTGCCAGTATTCGCCGGCGGAAAGCGGCGCGCCCAGATGATTTTCCTCGGCGTCTTCGGACAGCAGCACGTGGACGGCCACGCTGTCAATCTGTTCGATGCTGTCGGAAATCAGCATCAGACCGGATGCGTTCACCCGGCGGTAAACGGCCGGCCCGGCGGCAACGCCGCGCAAGGCGATAAACCGGCATGGCACATTCTCCCGGCTGTAGAGGCTGCCGTCCGGCTCAAAACGAAAGGCCGCGCTGTACTGCGCTGCGCCGCCGATGGGCGCAACCAGGATGCCGTCCGGCTTTAGCTGTTTTTCCCAGGCCGGCGGCACGTCCCATACAGCAACCGAGGCGATAATGCGGTCGTAAGAAGCGCGCGGCGCATAACCCAAAGCGCCATCCGCATCCACAATGTTCACGTCGCCCATGCCGGCACGCTGCAAATGCAGCCGGGCCTCTTTGGCGACCTGCGGATCAATTTCAATCGAAGTCACCGTACCATTCTGGCCGACGATATGCTGCATCACTGCCGCGTTATAACCGCTGCCCGCGCCGATTTCCAGCACATTATCGCCGGGGCGCAGTTGAAGCTGGCGCAGCATGATAACCATCATGCTCGGTTGGCTGGCCGAACTGAGTACTGTGCCATCGGAGTCGCGTTTGATCGGTACGGCTTCGTCGGCATAAGCGCGTTCCAGCGGCAGATCGGGCAAAAAAAGGTGGCGCGGCACGGCCAGCAGCGCGGCTTCGGTGGCCGGGTCGGTCAGATCGCCCTTTTGTTTGAGGGACGCAATCAGGGCTTCGCGGAAGACCTGCGCCTCTCTAGCGCCCATACCATGCCCGGCGTTTTCGCAATGAAACGCCCGCTTCGGCATCGCTGCGGCGGGCCGCGCGGACGCGCCCGCGCGCATCAATATGCACCTGGCCGGCGCGCTGCAAACGGGCAAATTCTTCCGGCGTGATGGCCGGGGCCGGCTCGCCACCTAACCGCTCTAGGCGTTCCTCCATCGGAACGGGGTCTTCTTCCGGCACATTGTTGGGCGGCGGCGGATTGGTCGGGGCTGCCGCTTCGTTAGTCGGTTCAACTTCTGGTCTGGTCTGTTCGTCCATGTGCCGTATCACTCTCCTGCTTCGTCTTCCAGCGCGATGCCGGTGGCGTCCACCAGGTCGGCCAGCGACATGCTCTCCTCCGATTCCTCACCCGCCAGTTGATTTCGCAGCGGTTCGCCGCATACCAAGCAGTCTGGGTCGCGGGTTATATCCACCCACACCGACGTATAAGGCGGGCTGATCTGCCCGTTAACGATCTCCAGCGCGGTATTCGCCAGAATGACCGTATTGGCGGGCATGGTTCGGTAAACATCCGTGCCTTTCAGCAGTTCGTTTAACGCCAGATCGGCCTGGACGGAAGCCACTCGAACCACGTGCAGCCACAGTCCCGGCTCGGCTTCCAGCGTGCCTTCTGGCCCAATCATACCATAATCCAGTTCCGCCGAGGCTTGATTCTCGCCCGTTCCCAGACCTTCGCGCAGTTCGGCGGCCCAGCAGGCATAACACGGGCCGTTGTAGGGGCGCACCACCACCACGTCGCCGCCCTCGCCGCGTTCGTACACACCGGCGTAAACCGCCGTCAGGCCGCGTTCTAAACACATCTGGTTGACGATGTACTTGGCGTTTTCGCCGTCCACGCCCACCACCAGAATATCCAGGTCATCCAGCACATCCGCGTGCTGTTCGATGCGGCCAAAGCGCGTTTCAACCTGCGCGTGAGGGTGGCGCTGACGAATCAGGTCGGCGACCGCCTCAACCTTCGGGCGGCCAAGATAACGATTATCGGCCACGTGCCGCACCACATTGGCCGGCTCCACCACGTCGTCGTCCACCAGCACAAAATGTCCCACGCCGCTCATCGCCAAGCTGAGCGCGACAAAACCGCCGCCCGAACCCAGGCCGATGATGCCGACGTGTTTTTGCCCCAGGCGCGCCAGGTTGTCCGTACCGATCAACCGCTCAACACGATCCCAACTCATGAGCCTTCCTCAGATGAAGATTCGCCGCCGTCTTCGGCGTCTTCCATGTTTTTACCGCCGCCCGCCGGGGACTTTTCCCGAATGTCCAGCGCCGCTTCCAGCGCGTAGATGTAATCAATCAGGTAGCGGCCTTCCGACCACGACCAGCCCGGCGGGTCGGGGACCGGCTCGGCCTCGTCCCACAGCGTTTCAAAAATGGCGTAAATGTTGTCTTCTGGCGACATTTCGACAAACGGCGCGATGCGGGCAGCCGGCGGCGCAGCGGGGTAGTTCCAGGGTGTCACCAGGATCAGCAGCCGGTTCCAGCCCAGGCGCGCCGTCAGCAGACAGACTTCCAGCGGCAGATCGCCGGTTGCTTCCCACAGCACCAGCGAGGTAAACAGGCCGTCTTTTTCCAACAGGGCATATTCAGCATTAAAACGCGATTCGTTAACCAGATGCCAGGGGTACGCTACCAGCGACGGTAGGTGTTCGTTCGGGTACACCGCCGGCGCAATCGGCAGAAAATCCCGGCTGTGGCTGTCCAGATACCAGAAATCCACCCGCATACAGGTATCATCGTCCTGCGGTATGGTGATGAAATTCGCACCCGCCGCCGTCCCGCTGGCCGTCGAAGGATGCCCCAGCGTCACAATCGGGGCCAGCAGAAAGTCTGTCTCGTTAGACGGGTCGGCAATCCAATCTTTGGCCGTCATCAGATCGCCCTGGCTGGGCTGGATCATAAAACCCGGTTGTTTGTGCCAGTCCCCCAGGTAGCGCAGCGGCACATCCCACTTGGCTTCTAGCGGCCGGCGGTCGGCAGAACGGTGCTTTTCGCGCCCCACACGCCAGTTTTCTCGCAGCCACCAGAGCAGCTCATCCTGGAGGTCATCGCCCTGCTGAAAAGTATGCAGCTGGCGCACGGCGCTTTCGTCCGGGGCGATGGTATCCAGCACGTACAGGGTCGGGATGCCGTTGGTAAACGTCCCCGGCACCAGCAGGCCAACCATCGCTTCGCCGGTTTCATCGGCGATGTAGTGACCGGCGGCGGCAGCCATTTTATCTAGCACCCGCTGGGCAATCACCAGGTTCGGGACGCTGCGCCGCAGGGCATTGAGGCGACCGGAAATCATGATTTATCCTCGTTATCTCCACCGGCGCGGCGGCAGCGGCGTATTTGGGTCCACCCGCTCTTCAATACCCGGCCACTCGCCCGTCGCCCGCCAGGTATAGTAGGCGTATAACCACTGTACCGCCCACCCTGCTACCGTTACAGCCGTTGACCGGCTGGGATTCCAACCGTAACGTTCGCCGTCTTTCGGATTAAATAGGCACAACTGGCCGTCTTCGTACTGGTGTTTTTCGCTGTAAATGCGCGGTTTTAAGACGTAAGCCTCGGCTGGGCGGTTGGGGTACTCCGCCGGATAAACGATTTTTAGCCGATGATCGCGCACTTCCAGCGTCGCCAGGTTGATCTCAACGATCCCCTCCCAGTACAGCAAACCGAACTGCGGCACGGCCAGTTTGAACGTATTGCCAAAGGCCGCGCGCATCGCCTCGACTTCCAGCCGCAGGCGCGGGGAGACGTTGTTCCGCGATCCCCACCATGCTGTCATCGTTCGGGTTCTCCTCTAACATGCCTCGTTTCCGCGTTCATTGTACCATCAGATTGAGAAACGAAGCACGGTTATTCGAGGAACAACCCCCGAAATTCGGCGTTTTGTATCTATCTGTCTATACGCGAGAGCGCCCGCAGAAGTTGCGGGCCGGTCAACCGCCCGACGGGGCGAAAAACCGCTCGTAAAGCTGCTCGCCGACATAGCGGTTGAAGCTGATGCTGGCGTGCGAATCGCGCCGCGACACCATCAGGTCGTTCTGATCCCAGGCCGCCGCCGCGTCGAACAGTTTGAGGACTTCGTTTTCGCCGAACTCCTGGAACGCCTGCTCGACGCGATCTACATACGGAACGCTGCGGACAACATCCAGCAGATTGGGGAAAATGACCACGATCAGCCGCGCGCCGATGCTGTCCACATATTCGACAAATGTCTTGATTTCTTCCTTGTGGACACTCCAGATGCCCACATTATCATAGGCATCATATGACCACTGCCACCATCGGGTATAAAATTCCTCGTCAGCGTCGGCAGCGCGCAAAAACCGCCAGTAAACAAAATTGGCGAGATAACTATCCTGCGCCCACGCCGGTGATGCTTCGGGGGTGGGCAGCAGGTCGAGCGTCAGCCCGGCATAATTGATGTCGTTGAGAAAATATTGCAGAATGACCACATCCGGCTTTTTAACGGGCGACTCGTCGCGCAGGATGGCAAGCTGCTCCGGCGTGGACGTGCCGTAGCGCCCCAGGTTGATGACGGCGTACCCGTCGCCCAGTTTCGCGGCCAGCACGTCCGAAAAACGATCCGCCGGGTTTTGAATCCCCCACCCGGCAGCGAACGAATCGCCCAATACCACCACCGTCTGTTTACCAGCTAGGTCGTCCGGCGTCCATTCCCGGTCGCGGAAGCCGCCGGTGTTGGTATCCCAGTAGCGGTCGAGCCAGTTTTTCGTCGCCAGCGTATACACGTTTTCCGACTCGGCGTAAAAATAGCGGAAGTAGATTTCCCCCGCGCCCAGCAGCAGCAGCACCGTAAAGTAGGAAACCAGCAGCCCGCCGGATATATTCCGCAGCCGCCGCCAGCGTTTTTGTGCCGCACCCAGCGCCAGCAGCGCCCCGACCGCCGCAAAAATCAAAATCACGATCAACATGAGATCACCTCGGTGGAGAAACCGGCTCATTCTAATCCCGGCTTCCCGACTTGGCAATCCGCCGGCGGCTGCGCTGCCGCTCAAAATACGACCTGAACCCCGGTCGTACATGCTTTTTATCCATAATATGACCTTATTTTAACCGGCGCTAATCATAACTTCTGCGATGGTTAGCCGGGCTTCGCGCCGCGCTTAACTTTGAAGTCATCCCCGGCAGGGCGGGCAAATAAACCGCAAGCGTGGACATCTATGGATATTCAGGCCAAACTGGTAAAGACCAGACTCAAACGCAAGGAAGTCTCAATGCAGCGAACGCTACCGGCCTCCGCCGCCCAACTCCCCGCTGTAGTCGAAAACCGGCTGCCGGCTTTTCGACCTTCACCTGTCATCATCGCCGCCGCGTTGATTCTGACAGTGGTGCTGCTGCCGCTGGTTTATCTGGCGCTGCGGGCAGCCGGCGCAGGCGCTGCCGGCCTGGAATACCTGTTGAGCGCGCGCACGCTGGCGGTGGTGGGCAGCAGCCTGGCGCTGGCCGGCGCGGTGGTCGTTTCCTCGGTGTTCATCGGCCTACCGTTCGCCTGGCTGACGGCGCGCGCCGACCTGCCGTTCCGGCGCTTCTGGCTGGTGGCCGGCTCGCTGCCGCTGGTGATTCCGTCCTACATCGGCGCGCTGGCCTACATCGCCGCCTTTGGCCCGCGCGGGCTGCTGGCGCAGGCGCTTGCCCCGCTGGGCGTGGAGTCGCTGCCGCCGCTGTATGGTTTTTTCGGCGCGTGGCTGGCGATCACCCTGTTCACTTATCCGTATATCGTGCTGCCGGTGCGCGCCGCGCTGCTGAACACCGACCCGGCTTTAGAAGAAGCCGCCCGCAGTTTGGGGCTGCGCAGGTGGGCGGTTTTTCGCCGGGTGACGCTGCCGCAGCTTCGGCCCGCGCTGGCGGCAGGCGCGCTGCTTTCGGCGCTGTACACCCTCAGCGACTTCGGCGCGGTGGCGTTGATGCGTTACGACGCCTTCACGCGCGTCATTTACACCCAGTACACCAGCTCGTTCGACCGCAGCCGGGCCGCCATCCTGGCTGTGATGCTGGTGCTGGTGACGATTGGCCTGCTGGTTTTTTCCCGGCGGCTGGCTTCATCGCAGCGCAACCACCGCATCGGCGCGGGCGCGGCGCGGCGGCTGCGTCCGGTCGCGCTGGGGCGCTGGCGGCTGCCCGCGTTGGTTTTTTGCGCCGCGCTGGTAGCAGTCGGCACGTTCGTGCCGGTCGGCGTGCTGGCTTCCTGGGTGATCGGCAGGGACACCGGCGTGACGAACTGGACGCCAGCGCTGATGAATACTGTCGGCGCGAGCGGCCTGGCGGCCTTGACGGTCGCGCTGGCGGCGCTGCCGCTGGCCTGGCTGGGGGCGCGTTCAGCCTCTCGCAGCGGGCGCTGGATGAGTGAACTGTCCTACCTGGGCAACGGCCTGCCGGGGCTGGTGGTGGCGCTGGCGCTGGTATTTTTTATGGCGAACGCTCTGCCCGCGCTGTACCAGACGCTCCCGGTGCTGATTCTGGGTTACGCCGCGCGTTTTTTGCCCCTCAGCGTCGGCGCGACGCGCAGCGCCCTCACGCAGATCAACCCCCGCCTGGAAGAAGCCGGGCGCTGCCTGGGACTGCGCCCCTGGCAGGTGATGACGCGCATTACCACGCCGCTGGCAAAAGCAGGTATACTCAGCGGCGGGGCGCTGGTTTTTTTGAGCGCCATGAAGGAACTGCCGACGACGCTGCTGCTGGCCCCCACCGGCTTCGAGACGTTTGCCACCCGCATCTGGACGGCGCACCAGGAGGTGAACTTCCCTCAGATCGGCGTGCCGGCGCTGCTGCTGGTGGCCGTGTCGGCGCTGTCGCTAGTTTTAATCTTGAAGCAAGAAGCCTGAATTCAATGAACGCCTATACCTATCTGAACAATCTGACCGATCCGGCCAACCTGCCGGCCAAAGGCATCCTCAGCCAGACCATCCACGATGACGACCACACCCGCGCCGTACTGTTCGGCTTCGCCGCCGGCGAAGAACTGTCCGAGCATACCGCCTCGATGCCGGCTATCCTGCATATTCTCCAGGGCGAAGCGCGTATCAGCGTTGGCGGCGACACCTACCAGGCCGGGGCGAACGCCTGGGTTCACATGGCCGCCCACCTGCCGCACAGCGTCCATGCCGAAACGCCGGTTATTATGCTGCTGCTGATGCTCAAATCCGCAAAATGACCGCCGTCAAAATCCGATCCGTCGCCCTGCCCGCCGAACACGGCGGCTGGGGCTTTTTGTTAGAACCAGTTCTGTTGGGGCTGCTGGTCGCGCCGTCGGCGGTGGGGCTGTGGCTGGCGGTTGGGGTGCTGGGCATGTTCCTGGTGCGGCAGCCGCTCAAAATCGCCCTGGCCGACCGCAGGCGCGGCAGGCGTTTTGCCCGCACCACCGCTGCGGAACGTTTCGTGCTGGCCTACGGTGCGGTTTCGCTGCTGGGGTTCACCGCCGCCGTGTTGATCGCCGGCCCGGACATCCTGCTGCCGATGGCGCTTGGCTCTCCCTTCATGGCTGTGCAGCTGGTTTACGACTTCGCCAACCGCAGCCGCGCCGCCCTGCCAGAACTGGCCGGGCCGCTGGCGCTGGCGTCGGTCGGCAGCAGCATTGCCCTGGCGGGCGGCTGGGCGCTGCCCCCGGCGCTGGCGCTGTGGGCGATTTTAGCGGCGCGCGCGCTGCCGTCGGTGCTGTACGTGCGCGCCCGTCTGCGCCTGGAACACGGCAAACCGGCGGCCAACCTTCCGCCGCTGGCGGCGCAGATCGCCGGTTTCCTGGCTGCGCTGGCGCTGTGGGCGGGCGGGTTAGCGCCGCTGCTGGCGAGCGCCGCGCTGCTGATGCTGCTGGCGCGGGCGGCGCTGGGGCTGTACCGCCGCGTGCCGACGCCGGCTAAAACCATCGGCTTCCGCGAAATCGCCTACGGCCTGCTGACGGTGCTGCTGTCCGCGTTGGGTTTTGCCTGGGAACTGTGACCATGCCCGCCATGCTGGAATGCCGCAACCTGGAAAAATCGTTCGGGACGATTCCCGTTATTCAGGGTATTAGCCTCAGCGTCCGCGCTGGGGAAATCCTGGCGCTGCTGGGACCGAGCGGCTGCGGCAAAACCACCCTGCTGCGCCTGATCGCCGGTTTTGAATGGCCGGAGCAGGGACTCATCACCATTAACGGGCGAACAGTCGTCGGGGACGGCGCGCGCGTCCCGGCGGAGCAGCGCCGCGTGGGTATGGTGTTCCAGGAATACGCCCTGTTCCCGCATTTAAACGTAGCCGACAACATCGGTTTCGGGCTGCCTTGGCGGGATAAAACGGCGCGCGTGACCGAGATGCTGGCGCTGGCGGGACTGGACGGCCTGGGCGGGCGAATGCCCTACGAACTTTCCGGCGGTCAGCAGCAGCGTGTCGCCCTGGCGCGCGCCCTCGCCCCGTCGCCGGAAGTCCTGCTGCTGGACGAGCCGTTTTCCAACCTGGACGCCGCGCTCCGCACGCAGGTGCGCGCCGAAGTGCGGGGCATCCTGCGGCAAACCGGCAAAACCTGTATTTTTGTCACTCACGACCAGGAAGAGGCGCTCAGCCTGGCCGACCAGGTGGCGGTGATGCTGGAAGGCCGCATCGCTCAGTTCGCCGCGCCGGAACAGCTTTATCACCGCCCGGCCAGCCATGCGGTCGCCCGTTTCGTCGGCGAGGCGAACTTTCTGCCTGCCGAAGCGCAGGGCGATACCGCCGCCGCCGTCATCGGGAGGCTGCCGCTGGCCGCCGCCGCCTACGGCGCGGTGGATGTTTTGCTGCGGCCTGAAGATGTCAGCCTGTCCGCCGACGGCGACACGCCCAACGCCGCCGTCATATGGCGCGAATTTTACGGGCATGACCAGCGTCTCGGCCTGCGCCTGGATGACGGCTCGGAACTGGTGGCCCGCCTAGACTCGCGCCCGGCTTTCGCGCCCGGCCAGCGGGTGCGCGTCGGCGCGCGCGCGCCTCTGCACGCGCTCAAAACCCCATGAGACTCGGCGGCCCTTGTGCCGCTCAAAACCCTTCCTGACCCCTTAACAACCGGCAATTGACTTTTCGCCCTGCGCCGCCTATACTTCCACCGTTCATGCAAGTCGAGATCAGACCGTGATTAACGAAAAATCCATTCAGACCCTTGAACTCCACAAAATTCTTGAGCAGCTTGCCAAACACTGTTCGTTTTCTGCCGGCGCCGATCTGGCGCGCGAGCTTCAGCCGACGACCGACCTGGAAGAAGCTCAGAACTGGCAGCGCGAAACCGCCGAAGCCCGGCTGCTGTTTGAAAATAAAGTCAATATTTCGCTCGGCGGCGCGCGTGACGTGCGCGACGCGGCAGTACAGGCCACGCGCGGCGTCCTGGTGGAGCCGCAAACCCTGCTGGACATCCGCCAGACCCTGCGCCGCGCCACCGCCCTGCGGCGCACCCTGGGCCGGATGAAAGGGCAGTACCCCCTGCTGGCCGATCTGGTCAACGAGGCCGAGGAATGCACCGCGCTCCAGGATGAAATTGGCCGCGTGCTGAACGAAAAAGGCGAAATCCTGGACTCGGCCAGCGCGCAGTTAGCGATCATCCGGCGCGATATGAAGCTGGCCTACGACCGCCTGCAAACCCGCCTGACGCGCATCATCACCTCCGGCGCGAACGCGCTGTTTTTGCAGGAAGCTATCATCACCACCCGCAGTGGGCGTTATGTCATCCCCATCAAAGCGGAATTTAAAGGCCGCATCCCCGGCATCGTTCACGACTCGTCCGCCAGCGGCGCGACGCTGTTCATCGAACCCCTGGCAACGGTGGAACTGAACAATACTTACCGCGAACTGCAGCTGGACGAAGAAAAAGAAATCCGCCGCATCCTCCAGGCGCTCACCGACGAAATCGGCAGGCAGTCGGAATACATCGTCCGCACTGTCGAGGTGCTGGCCTATCTTGACCTGATTCTTGCCAGGGCGCGTTATGCCGAGGAGTTAAACGCCGTCGAGCCGGCGCTGCTGCCCTTCCGGGCGCGCTCCAACCATCCCAATCACCCCGGCAGCACCATTTACCTGCGCGGCGCGCGCCACCCGCTGCTGACCGGCAGCGTTGTGCCGATTGACGTGGAGTTGGACGAATCCACCTGGACACTGGTCATCACCGGGCCGAACACCGGCGGCAAAACCGTTTCGCTTAAGACTATCGGCCTGATGGCACTGATGGCGCAGTCCGGCCTGCAAATCCCCGCTGAACAGGCCAAGATCAGCGTATTCGCCGGCATTTACGCCGACATCGGCGACGAACAGAGCATCGAGCAGTCCCTCAGCACGTTTTCGTCCCACATGACCAACACCATCCAGATTTTGCGCGAATGTGACGAACGTTCGTTGGTGCTGCTGGACGAACTGGGCGCCGGCACCGACCCGGCGGAAGGTTCGGCGCTGGCGCGGGCCATCCTGACGCATCTGGTCAACCGCCGGGTGACGACCATCGTCACCACGCACCATCCCGAACTGAAAATCTACAGCGTGGAAACGCCCGGTGTCCGCAACGCCAGCGTTGAATTTGACCTGGCGACCCTGCGCCCCACCTACCGCCTGATCGTTGGCCTGCCGGGGCGCTCCAACGCGCTGGCAATCGCGCAGCGGCTGGGGCTGGACGCGGCCATCATTGAAGACGCGCGCACGATGGTCGCCACCGAAGAACTGGTGGCCGATGACCTGCTGGACGAAATCCAGCGGACGCGCGAAGAAATCCGCCGCAACCAGCTGGCGATCCTCGCCCTGCGCGAAGAAGCCGAAGAACAGCGCGCCGAACTGCAAGCCCGCCTGGACAAAATCGAGGATGAACGCCGGGACATCATTGCCTCGGCGCGGCGGCAGGCGGAGGAAGAAATCCGCACCTTCCAGCGAGAAGTCAAACGCCTGCGGTCGGATATGCGAACCGCCTCGCTGCCGCTGGATGCGCTTAAAGCCGTGCAGGATCAGGCAGCGGGGTTGGCGGCAGGGCTGGAAAAACCGGTCGAAAACGAGGGCGAAATCATCGTTATCGACTCCTGGACGCCCCGGCTGGGCGATAACGTCTGGCTGCCAAAGCTGAACGCCGAGGGCATCATCAGCGAACTAGAGAAAAACGAAGCCGTTGTCCAGGTCGGCTCGTTGAAGGTGCGCGCCGCCCTGGACGAAGTGGCGCAGCGCCCCCCCAGCCAGAAGCGCCAGATGAAACGCGGCCACAAACGCGAATACGAAAAATCGCCCGACCCGATTGTGCCGAAAGGCCAGTCGCCAGGGCTGGAGCTTGACCTGCGCGGCGAGCGCGTGGACGACGCGCTTAAACGCCTGGAAACTTACGTGGATGCTGCTTATATGGCCGGGCTGCCGTTCGCCCGCATCGTACACGGCAAGGGGACCGGCGCGCTGAAGAAGGCCGTCCGCGAGCGTGTGGAACATCACCCGCTGGTTTCCAAAGTTACCGAGGCGCTGCCGCAGGAAGGCGGCGGCGGCGTGACCATCATCCACATGGTCCCGCTGACGTAACCGGCGGCCAATCCTCGATATGATGACCGAAACGCCTGCGCCTGCTATCTCCGGCGCGGAGGCGCGCCGCGCGGCCCGCAACGCCGGGGCAATTGCCGCTGCCAGCATCCTCAGCCGGGGTTTGCAGTTCGGCTGGCAGCTTATACTCGCGCCGGCGCTTGGCCCGGCTATGTACGGCATTTACGGCGTGGTGCTGGCCTTCATTATGATCGGCTCAACTGTCCCCAACTTCGGCATGGGGCCAATCGTGGTGCGGGACGTGGCGCGCCGCCCGGAAGAAGCCGGGCGCTACCTGACCGCCACGCTGTTCATGCAAACGCTGCTGGCGCTGCTGGCCTATGTAGGCCTAAACATGGCGGCGGCGCTGGGCGGCTACGACGAAACCGTGCGGGTTTTCGTCGCCATCGCTGGCATCAGCCTAATCGTGGACATCCTGGGCAGCATGTGTAACGACCTGCTGCTGGCGCAGGAGCGTATGCTGGCCTCGTCGGCGGTGTCGGTGGGGCATGTGGTGCTGCTGGTGGTGCTGGCAGGACTGGGGCTGGCCGGTGGTTATGGGCTGTTCGGCGTATACGCCGGCACGATAATCGCCGGGATAATCCGGGCGGCGGTTTTGTGGTGGCTGCTCTGGCGCGGCGGCACGCGCCCGGCCTGGCCGTTTGACCGTACCATCGCCTGGCCGCTGCTGGTCAACGGCACGCCGCTGGCGCTGGCGGCCTTTCTCTCGCTGGCCTACCAGCAGGCCGGCAGGCTGCTGACCAATCGTTTCATCGGCGATGCCGAAACCGGCTACCTGTCGGCGGCCTTCGTGCTGATCTTCGGCGTGATCGAACTGCTCAATACCACCGTGCTGCTGGCGACCTTTCCTCTCATGTCCCGCGCTTACGGCGATGGCCGCAGCCCGCTGTTCGGATTTATGGTGGACAAACTGGCCTTCTTCACGCTGCTGGTCAGCCTGCCGATCAGCCTGGTGACGACGATTTTTGCGGCGGAAATCACCGTGCCGCTGTTCGGTGAGGACTTTCGCCCAACGGCGGACGTGCTGCGGATTCTGATCTGGTATGCGCTGCTGGCGATGTTCGCCAGCGTGCTGGCGCGCGGGTTGATGGTGCAGAACCGCCAGCGTATCACCCTGCTGATTCGCGCCGTTGGGCTGGCGGCCAACGTGGCGCTGCTGGTGGCACTGCTGCCGGCGCTGGGCGTACAGGGCGCGGCGCTGGCTTCGGTGTGCGCCGAGCTGCTGGCGCTGGCGCTGCTGCTGCGAATTTTCCGCGCTGCCGGGTGGGACGGGCGGCGCATCGCGCCGCGCCTGCTGCGGCTGGCGGCGCTGGGCGCGGTGGTGGGCGCGGTGATGCTGGCGCTGCGGGAAATATCGCCGCTGGCGGCGCTGGCGGCGGGCGCAGGACTGTACGCGGCGGGTATTCCGCTGCTGAACATCCTGGCCGCCGATGATTGGGACCTGCTCTACCGGCTGGCGGCGGCCATGCCCGGCGGCGCGCTGGTCTTAAAATACTGGCGGCGCGATGTGAAAATTAACTGGTAGCCGCCCCGGTTTGATTCTTCGCCGCTTAATACAGTCCCAGCGTATCAGGCTTGGCTGCTGCCTGTAAACCACAAATCCGTAAGATGCCAGATCAGGTATTCAGGGTCATCAAGGGTCGTGATTTAAACTGGCAGCTTGTAACTGGAAACGGCATTAAGACCTCGCCTGCCCATAAAAAAATGCGCCGGGAAAATCGGGCGCGACGGCTTTCTGTTTGCCGCTCCAGGAGTCAATTTCGATGCGGTAAACCGCCGTGCGTGCCAGTTCTTCGTCGGTGATAGGGCGGTAATCCCGACCGGGTTTAAGGTGCGGGAAATATTTGTCCAGCAGCAATTGCAGGCCGCGCCGCGCTTCATCCGGGTCGGCAGCGATTTCCGCGCGGCCAAATACCACCACCCCGGCATACTCCACGCTGAATCCCAATGCTGTATCCGCCGGCAGAAAACGCCCCATTTCGCTGACGCTGAAACATACGCGCGCGTCGGCGTCCACGTTGGCACGGGTGCGCCCCACGCGGGCGGTGTGCAGGTAAATAACCTCGCGCGATTCGTCGTAAACGAACAGGTTGGTGTTCACAAACGGCTGCCCGTCGCTGACCGTCGCCAGCGTGCCGAACGGCGCGTGTTTCAAAAAGGCGCGAATCCACCCGTCATCGTCAATCGCGCGGTCGGCGCGGCGCACCTGGTTGAACGGCAGCGCGGTATAGTCCCTGGGCATGGGCTTCTCCTGAATTGCGGTCGAGTCACAGTTTTCAGTGTTAACGAAGGCGCGGAATGGATATAGAACCGTTTATGTCCACTTGCGGTCAAGTGGTGAGGCTGGCGGGCAGGTGGATGGTAAAAACGCTGCCCAGGCCGACGGCGCTTTCCACCTCAAGCTGGCCGTTGTGCAGTTCCACCGCCTGTTTGGTGATCGCCAACCCCAGGCCGGTTCCGGGAATATCGCCGACGTTTTCCGCCCGGTAGAACGGCTCGAACAGACGTTTGAGGTTTTCCGGGGGGATGCCGATGCCCTGATCGGCCACCTGGATATGCAGCCGCTGATCGTCCTGCCACAATTTGACGGACACGACGCTCTGAGGCGGGGAATATTTCATGGCGTTGGAGAGCAGGTTGTTTAAAGCGTGGCGCAGCAGTTTTTCGTCGGCTTTGATGATCGTCTGGCCGGACAGGTTGGCGAAGTGAATCTGCCATTGGTTCTGCGCCTTCAGCCGGGCTTCGCCGACGGCATTTTCGCACAACTGCGCCAGGTCTACCGGCGTCGGCTTAAATTCCGGGCCGATGGATTCCGCGCGCAGCAGCGCCAGGATGTCGTCCAGCATATCGGTCAGCCGGCTGGCGTAAGTCCGAATATTGGCGAAATGCTCGCTGCGGGATTCTTCCGACAAACGCGGATAATACCGCTCCAGCATATCGCCGGACGACACAATGACCGAGAGCGGATTGCGAAACTCGTGCGAAACCATAGACATAAAACGATCCCGCATATTACGCAGTTCAACCTCTTTATTCAGCGCCAGCCGCAGTTTTTCTTTTTCCAGCAGGTCGGCCTCCATACGTTTGCGCTCAGTGATGTCGGAGACGACCGCCACCACCTCGTAAACGGCGCTGTCCGCGTCATGAATGGCCGCTGTCGAAATGCTCACCTGGATAAGCTCGCCGTCCCGCCGCACCCGCTCGGTTTCAAAATTGGTGACGATTTCATCGGTTAGCGCGCGCCGGATTAAAGCGTCAAATTCGGTGGTTTTATCCGGCGGCACGAACGGCGGCCTCTGCCCGATCAGTTCGGCGGCACCCCAGCCATACATTTGTTCTGCCGCCGGGTTCGACAGCCGGATTCGACCTTCGGTATCAAAAACGAAAATCGCCACCGGGGAAGCATTAAAAACAGCCTTCAGCCGCTCGCTGCTTTCTTGCAGGTCGCGCCGCGCCCGGATGCTTTCGGTGACGTTATGGGCAACCACCAGCGCCGCCGCGCACCCATCGAACCGCACCTCGTAGGATACGATGTCCACATAAATGATCTGGCCGTTTTTCAGGCGATGCCGCCATAACCCGGAACGCTGAAGCGCCGGCCGCGCTTCAGCAAGATTCTCCATCAGGCGCGGCACATCCTCCGGTGGGCGAATGTCCGTAATCTTCAGGCTCAGGAACTCTGCGCGTGAATAACCGTACTGGTCGATGGCCGCCTGGTTGACATCCAGGAAAGCCAGCGTTTCCAGGTCATAAATCCACATCGGCAGCGGGTTGTTCAGGAACAGGTAGCTGAACTTCATCTCGCCCTCGCGCGCGGCGCGGTCGGCCTTCCGCCGGCGTCCCATTTCCCGGCTTAACAGCACGAACAGCAGCAGCGAAGTGACGAAAACGAACAGTGCGCCTTTGTAGGTTTGCGCGGCGCTGACGATTTCGGGGACGGCAACAGCCGCCAGCAAGGCATCGGACAGGATGATCCAGAGGGTAGCAAGCGCGAAATACAATAAACTAAGACGCAGTTCGAGTCGCATCCTTGGCATAGAAAGCTCTTAGCTTGAATTTCTATTTTCATTATAGCGGCAATTTAAACCAAATAACGATTGAATTGTGCACAAGATATAAGAATTTATCCGTAAACCAATCGAACGGTAAGTTTAAGCCTACTGTTCTGCTATCAGATCAATCGGTTTATGGATAGATACTAAAGAGAAAATGAAAACCGCCGCCGGGCAGCACAACAAATCGGGGGTTTGCGGAAAACCCCCGGTTCGACATTTTCGTTTGCAGCGGTCGAGCAGTTTAATCCACGCCGCGCATTCGCGGGTCGAGCGCGTCGCGCAGGCCGTCGCCCAGGAAGTTAAAGGCGAACATGACGAAAAACAGCGCCAGCGCCGGGAAAAGCGCCTGATTGGGATAGGTGGCAATCGAGCGCGCGCCTTCGGAAATCATGCCGCCCCAGCTTGGCGTAGGCGGGTTCACACCCAGGCCGATGAAACTGAGGAATGCCTCGTAGGAAATGTAGGTGGGGATGGTGAGTGTTTCGGCCACGATCAGCGGCCCCAGGATATTCGGCAGCACGTGCTGAACCATAATCGCGCGCGTGGGCGTGCCGATGCTGCGCGCGGCTTCGATATACTCTTTTTCGCGCACAGAAAGCACCTGCCCGCGCGAAAGCCGTGCCATCTGCATCCAACTGGTCATGCCGATGCCCAAGAAGATGAACAACATGCCGCCCATCGAGGCATCCAGCTCACCCAGGGTGTAAGCCAGCGTGCCAGGCTGCTGCACCCCGCCGAAGCTGGTGCGAAAAAAAGCCATCAGCAGCACAACCAGCAGGAAGGTGGGGAAGGCGTACATAATGTCCACCAAGCGCATGAGGATGTTATCCACCCGCCCGCCGAAAAATCCGGCGACTACCCCCACAATCAGCCCAATGATGATGCTGACGACCGGCCCGACAAAAGCCACCGCCAGCGACACGCGCGCGCCGTAAATGATGCGGCTTAACAGGTCGCGCCCCAGGCTGTCCGCGCCCAACAGATAGCTGTTGTTCACGGTAACGAAGCCGCCCTCCGTTCCCTTCGCTTTCATGTTCGGGAACAGGCTGATGACCCACTCCGGCGCGGCGTTATTGTCCGCCAACACCTGCGTTTTATAGTCCTTGGGGGCCAGCGCCGGCGCAAAAACGGCGACCAGAAGGTTAATCAGGATGATAACCGCCCCCAGGACGGCCAGCCGGTTGCGGCGCAGGCGCTTCCAGGCATCTATCCACAGGCTTTCGCCCTTCGGTCGAGCGCCCAGGCGCGTTACCGGCCCCGCCGTATGGCTTTGCTGTTCCATAACCGCCATAGTGATGTCCCTCGTCCGCTAGTCAAACCGGATGCGTGGGTCAACCCAGGCGTAGATCAAATCCACGATCAGGTTCGCCAGCACCAGAAAAATTGCGTACAGTAAGATCGTCCCCATGATGACCGGATAATCGCGCCCGGTGACGCTGGTGACGAAAAAACGCCCCATACCGGGGATGCCAAAAATGGTTTCTACAACGAATGTCCCTGTAACCAGGGCGGCGAACAGCGGGCCGATGACGGTTATCACCGGAATCATGCCGTTTTTAAGCGCGTGCCGGATGACGACCATACGCTCCGAAACACCTTTCGCCCGCGCGGTGCGGATGTAATCTTCATTCATCACTTGCAGCAGACTGGCCCGCGTCAGCCGCGCCAGCAGCGCCGACTGGGTAAAACCGAGCGCCAGGGCGGGCAAAATCATATGCTGGAACGATCCCCACCCACTAACCGGCACGGCTCGAAGCTGCACGCCAAAAATATATTGCAGCAGCGGCGCAGTGATGATGACCGGGACGGATACGCCGAAGATGGCGACGCCCATACCCGCGTAGTCGTAAACCGTATTGCGTTTAAGCGCGGCCATGATGCCCAGCGGGGTGCCGATGCACATGGCAATCACCAGCGCCGATACCCCCAACTGGAACGAGATCGGCAGGTTTTCCCGGAAGATGTCGTTCACCGTCCGGCTGGACGATTTATAGGACGGCCCCCAGTTCATCCAGCGCAGGGTTGGGTCGCCTTCGCCCGGCAGTTTGATATTGATGAGAAACTCGCGTTCCAGCGATTTGGGCTGTTTGCCGCTGGTGATGCGGGGCAGTAGGATGTCTCCCAGGTAATTCAGATATTGAATGAGGAAGGGGTCATCCAGATTATATTTGGCGTTGATATTGGCGAGTACCGCCGGGGGCAGCGCCTTCTCCTGGGCAAACGGGCCACCAGGGACGGCGTGCATCAGGGTGAAGGTGATGATCGAAACCGTGAATAAAACCAGAAACAGCCATAAAATGCGACGGGCAATAAATCGTGCCATTTTTTTGCCGTTCTTCTCAAACCGGCCAGGCCAGCGGGGTCTGGCTCACCAGGATTTAGTGTAGGGGCGGGTTATAACCCCGCCCCTGACCAGACATCAACTGATTTTAGCCAGAGGAGAAGCGGTTAAAACTTCTCCCTTTCCCGGATTGTACCGCGAAACCGGCTACTTGCTAATGTCCCAACGGGTGAAGTTCTCGTTGCCGATGATCGAGTAGGTGCGCTCTACATAGGGTTTAGTGAGCTGTTTGGTCACGTACCAGTAAATCGGCGCGATGCCCACTTCTTCCCAGTTCAGGATTTGCTCGGCGCGGGCATACTTCTCCTGCCGCGCATCCGTATCATCCAGCACGCGGGCTTCGTCTACCAGTTGGTCAAACTCGGCGCTGGCGAAGTGGCCGTAGTTCTGGCTGGAGTCGGAGCGGAACACGTCGTACAGGAAGCTGTTGGCATCTGGGTAGTCGGAACACCAGCCGCTGCGATGGATCATCTCGGCGTCCTGCTGCTGGGTAACAAAGTAGGTAGTGGGGTCGAGCGCCGACAGGTTAACCGTCACGCCCAGGGTGTCGGCCCACATCTGCTGAATGGCCTGCGCGATCTGGGTATGGCCGGTGGTATTGCCGAAGGCCAGGGTCAGCGGCGGCAGGTCGGCAGCCGACGCCAGGCCGAGTTCCTGTAAACCGAGCGCCAGTTCTTCCTGCGCCATGTCCGGGTCGAAGCCGATGCCCAGGTCGGGGAATTCCTCCAGCGACGGGGCGGCGTTGTGGCCGGGCCGCGTGAACCAGCGGGCCGGAATCTGGCCGGCTTTGGTCACGTTATCCACAATGGACTGCCGGTCAATCGCCAGCGAGAAGGCGCGGCGAATGTGGACATTATCGAAAGGCGGCTTCTGGACGTTGAAGCCGTAGTAGTAGGAGCAGTTGTCGGCGCCGGCGGTATATTCCTGGCTCAACACCGGGTCAGCCTTGATACGTTCGATTTCAGCCTGCGGCACTTCGATGGCGTCCATCGTTCCGGCTTCGTATTCGGGAAGCTGGGTCGCATCGTCCAGGAAGCGGATAATCACCTCATCAATTTTGGGCTGCGGATAAACTTCCGTCCCGGCCCAGAAGGGGTTTTTAATCAACGTCACGCTTTCCTCGTGCGCCCATTCCTTCAAGGCATACGGCCCATACGTGGCGATATTCTCTGGCTCGGTCCAGGCCGTCCCGGCATCTTCAATCGCCCACTGCGGCGTGGCGCGCGCCATCCACATGCCGTAGATGTTGAGCGCGAAGGCGACTTTTTCCGGCGCGGTCAGTTGCAGGGTGTAGGTATCGATAGCCACAGCGGCCACATCTTCCGCCGCGCCCTCGCCGGCGTTATATTCCACGCCGCCGACGATATAAGGCGCCAGTACGTAAGCATATGGGTCGGCCTGTGCCGGGTCGAGTGAACGTTTGATGGCATATTCAAAGTCCGCCGCCGTCACGTAGCGGGGACTGCCGCTTTCGTCCAGAACCTGTTCCACCTGGCCGGTTTCGGCGTTGTAACGCACCCAGGAGACTTCCGGGGTGATGTTGAACGTATAAACCAGGCCGTCCTCGGAGATTTCCCAGGTGGAGACGCCGGGACTCACTTCGGAGGTCACTTCGTCTTGCGAGGTCAGGCCGACGAATAAATGATTGATGATCGTAATTTCTTTATTGTCCTGGGCTAACTGGGGGTCGAGGGTATTCGGGTCGCCGGCGGTCATGCGAATCCCGTTGATGAGTACCTTCGGCTCTTGCGCGCCGGCGAAACCGCCGACCATCGTCAGCAGCACAGCCAGCACCAGCACGAACCCAAACCAGCGAGTGCGCTTTCTAAGCATTGCTCTATTCCTCCCGCAATAAGATAAGGCTGTTATTTTAACAGCGGATACCAACCATAACGCCGTTTGTTATGATTGACAAGCCCACTGGACATAAATACGCCAAGCCGGTGACAATGGTTCAATTCTGCGGATTGGAGCGGAAAACCCAAAGCGGGCTGTGACGCCCGCTTTTAAACCTGATCTTAAACCTGCCGGTGGCGCTACTTGATGCTGCGCGGGTCAAAGGCGTCGCGCAGGCCGTCGCCGATGAAGTTGATCGCCAGCACAGTCGCCATAATCAGCGCGCCGGGGGCGACCCACAGCCACCACAGGTCGTCAATGCTCTGGCGCGCGCCGTTGAGGATGTTGCCCCAGGTGGCCGTCGGCGGCATCACGCCAAAACCCAGGAAGCTCAGCGCGGCTTCGATGACGATGGCAACGCCGACTTCCAGCGTGGCGGAAACCATAATCGGCGCGACACAGTTGGGCAGAATATGGCCGAAAATGATGCGCCCGTTACCGGCGCCCATCGAACGTGCCGCCACCACAAATTCCTGCTCTTTAAGCGACAGCACCAGCGAGCGCACGATGCGCGACAGCCCCATCCAGCTGGTCAGGCCGATGATGATGACGATCACCACCACCGTCACGCTGATCTCGCGCCCCAGGATGACCGTCGTAGCGGAGCTGATTTCCATCAGCGCCCGCGACAGCAGCAGCAGCAAAATCAGCAGCGGAATGGTGAGAATCGCCTCCACCAGACGCATCAGAATGGCATCCACCAGCCCGCCAAAATATCCGGCGGCCAGGCCGATCAGCGTCCCCAGCGTGACCGAGATGCTCATCGCCACCACGCCGATCGCCAGCGAAATCTGCCCGCCGTAAATGGTGCGCGCCATCACATCCCGCCCAACGCTGTCCGTCCCAAAGGGGTACTCGGCGCTGGGGGCTGCAAACTTCGCCCGCACGTTGGTTTTATTAGCATAGGCCTCGGTGAAAAAAAACGCGCCGACGGTGACGTACAGCACGATTAACGCCAGCAGAATAACACCCGCAACGGCCATCCGGTGAGCGAAAAACCGCCGCACGACGATGCGTGTCATAGACTGCGGCTGACGGTGTTCTTCCTGAAGATTAATGACGCCTGTTTGTGTTTGAGTTGCGGTAGCCATAACACTCTAAACCTCAAAGACTGGTAGCTCAATCATATCGAATCCGGGGGTCTAGCCAGGCATAAACCACGTCGGTGAGCAGTTGGAAAAACACCACCGCTACCGCGATCATCAATACAAAGGCGACCACCAGAGAGGCGTCGAACTGGTCGAGCGCGTTGATATACATATACCCCATGCCCGGCCAGGAGAAAATCGTCTCCGTAATTACCGCCCCGCTGAGGATGAACGGCAGGTTCAGCCCAATGAGCGTCACCAGCGGCAGCGAAGCATTTTTGAGCGCGTGCAGGAAGACCACGCGGCGCTCCGAGATGCCTTTCGAGCGGGCAGTGCGAATGTAGTCACTGTTAATCACTTCCAGCATGGTGGCGCGGATATAGCGGCTCCAGCCGGCGATGTTAATGAGCGCCAGGCTGGCGACCGGCAGAATCATATGGCGCACCAGTTCGTCAATGGACTGGTTGCCGCGCGGGTCGTACATGCCGGAAACCGGCAGCGAGGGCAGCCCCCACCGCCGGAACTGGATGGCGAAAATTTGTACCAGGATGAGCGCCAGCAAAAAAACCGGCATGGAATAGGTGATAAACGTGCCGGCGGTGATGATGTTATCCGCCAGCGTATACTGCCTTAAGGCGGCAAAAACCCCGATCACCAGCGACAGGATGATGGTGACGACAAACGCCGTCGTGCCGAGCAGCAGCGTATTCGGCAAAAACTGGCCGATGACCTCCGTGACGGGTTTGCGGAAACGGATGGATTCGCCAAAATCGCCGCGAATGATGCCGCGCCGCACACCCACCGTCGTGAAATCGGTTTCACCATCATTGTCCACATCTACCGGGCGCTCCACGCCCTCGTCCCCAAACACCCAGTAGATAAACTGCATAACCATCGGGTCGTCCAGGCCGTATTTGGCGCGCAGCACCAGGCGGTCGAGCGGCCTCACGCGCGGGTCCTGCGCCAGGTAAGCCAGCGGGTCGCCGGCAATTTTCATCAACACGAAGACCAGCATGGTGATGATGAATACCAGGGGGATGGCTTGCAGCACTCGCTGGATGATATATTTTCCCATAAGCGGTTATCTCGCCGTGATATTACTGTAAGGACACGGCAAGCCGTGTCCTTACGCGAACCGTGAAATATCGAGAGCAGGGACGCAAGGTTTTGCGTCCCCACCAGACCGATAGCTGCGGCCTACTGCGCCGGCTGCCAGTACTCAATATGATTGAAGTAGTTGGCTGCCAGCGTACCCAGGTTCTTCACGTTCTCGTCCACCACGACCGCCGTAGTATCAAAGGCATACCAGGTCGGGCGCAGGTACAGGCCGTGCCAGAAGCCCATGTTGAAGAATTCCTTCTGGGCCTGGTGAGCCAGTTCGAGACGTTTTTCAGGATCAACGGTCTGGGCCACTTCCAGGTCCAGGCGGTCGAATTCAGGGTTGCAGGAACCCCAGCCGTTCTTGCCGGTCGGGTCTTCCGCGTTCGGGGTCTGATCGCAGCCGAACCAGTCGGGCGCGCTGAAGGCCGGCGACAGGGCATTGCTGCTGAGCGCGAAAATCGCCAGATCAAAATCGCCGGTATCCAGGATACCGCGATCATTGAAGGAGGCAAACAGGATGTTCGACGGAACGGGCAGAAGCTGCGTGCCGACGCCGACTTCGTTCAGGTATTCCTGGATGACCACCTGGTAGTCCATACGAATCTGGCGAGTGGTGGTGAAGAAGCGCAGCACCATCTCCATGCCGTCTTTGTCGCGCGTGCCGTTGCCGTTGCTGTCCACCCAGCCGGCTTCGTCGAGCAGGGCGTTGGCTTTTTCCACATCATAGTCCCAGAAGGGCAGATCAGGCGCCCAGAACTGCTCCGGCGTCCAGGACTTCGGCACGCCTACGCCAGGAGCGACCAGTTCTTCGGCGATGGTAACGCGGTCAATGGCGCGCACAATAGCTTCGCGCACCAGCGGGTCGCCCAGCATCGGGTGCGGCTGGCCCGTGCCTTTGTAGTTGCCCACGTTCATCCAGATGGCATCGCCGTACACACCGTCGGTCTTGAATACTTCCACACCGTTAATGGCGCTGTAGCTGTCCACCAGGTCGTCCGACCAGTTGAAGGTCACATCCACCTCACCGGCTTCCAAGGCGTTGAGCATCTGGGCGGTGTCGGTGATGAAACGCAGGATAACTTTATCGAACTTGGCCGGTTCGAGGTCCCACAGCGGGTTCTTGACCAGGGTAATCTGGCTGCCGACTGTCCAGCTTTCAAAAACGTAGGGGCCGTAGCCGACCACACCCTCGCCGCTGCCGAAAACGGCATTATCAATCGTGCCTTCAGCATCCAGCACCGGCTGGAGGACATGCGCGGGCAGGTAGCAGGCCGGCGGGGCATCGTTCGACCAGTCCGGCCAGGGTTTGTTGTAGGTAATGACGAAGGTATTGGCGTCCACCACCTGGAAGCTCTCGACGACATCAGGATAGTTGCCGCGCTGGACAGAGCCTTTGGTCGGGTCCATCATCAGCTCGTGCCAGAACAGGCAGTCGGCAGTGGTGACGGGTTCACCATCCGACCACTTCATACCTTCACGCAGATTAACCGTAACCTGGGTGTTGCCGTTTTCCAGCGTCACCACCCCACCGTTATCGAAGGACGGGATTTCAGCGGCCATGATCGGGTAAATCTGGCGATTCACGTCCCAGTCCCACAGGTCGCGGTTGGTGAAGCCATAAATCAGGCTACCAAAGGTGTTGTCAGCCCAGGGGCTGAGTTTCGGCGGTTCCTGTTCCCAACCGATAACCAGGACACTCTCGCCCTGCGCGCCGACGACACCAACCGTCAGCAGCAGCAGGAACAGAGCAAGGGTAACGAAGCGAAGTGATTTAACCATTCTTGTTTTACTCCTTGTAAACACTAAATTTTCGTTCGGCAAACGCCCGGCGTCCCCAACAGCGCCGCGCGAATGCGGCCTTAGACAGCCATAGTTTGCGAATATAACATAGCATACAGGGTGCTGCAACAAATAAAGGCCACAGGTTCGCTGCGGCAGTCTGCACAAAACCGCCCTCTTTAAGGAGATTCTCATGTTTCATTAACCTTGAGGGCGGACGGGGAATGAAATGAGGGCTTGCGTTTTCAGCAGCCGGCGCGGCTGACCGCCCCGTGTTTACCGGCAGCTTTCCGGCAGCGGCGCGCCGGCGTCCGGTGGGGTGATGACCAGTCGCACCGACACATCCGGGTTAAGCGTCTCGACCAACTGCTGCACAACCGCCTGGGTGTGCGCCTGCACGTCCTCCAGGATGCCTTCAGCCAGCGCCTGGTCGCGGAACTGGCGCACAGCGAAACGTCGGCCTTCGATCACCAGTTCCGGCGCGCTGCGAGAAAACAACCCCGTATTGAGCGCGGCGATATACGAATCCTGCTCGTTGACGAAACAATCCTGAAGCTGCGGCGGCGGCAGTCGGACGATCAGAGTATTTCCATCCTGGGTGATGTCTCCGGCGGTGATCTGGCTCAGGTCTATGCCGGCGTTGACATGGCCGACGGCGACTAACACCTGCCTTTCGCCGTACAGCAGCTTCAGCACGTCAGGCATGTCCCGCTCGCTGGTGATGAGACTGGAGTAGTTGTAACGCACGGTCGTAAGCTGCGACATACCCTGGATGCTGTCCAGCACCGTCTGGGCGGTTATTACAACCGGCGGGTTAAACATACTCTGGATGCCGTCGATGATGCCGTTAATCGTGACCGTCCCCATCAGCAGCAGGCCGATAATCGGCACGACCAGCAGCGCCAGGCAGCCCAGCGCGCCCACCACCCCCCAGGCGCAGCCGGAGCGGCCCCGGCGCTCGGTATACATCTCCGGCGGGGGCGGTGGCAGTTCCGGCGGCGCGGCGGGCGGCGGAGGCGGCAGCTCGGTATATGGCTTGTGTTCCGGCGGGGGTTGTTGGCTCATGTTTTTCCTGTCCGTATTCGGCGGCATCCATTATATATAGCAATACGGAAGCCAGCGCGTCAACGTTGCGGCGCTCCGGCTGTAATGGGCTGCCATCTGTGCGAGAGTCGTGGACACCGCGCTGGAACGCGCCGGGCGGAAACGGGCTGTTACTGCGTGGGCAGCGCGACCACCAACCTCAGCTCGAACAGATCGTCGTCGCGCTGGCCGCTCCACATCCCCAGGCGCACGCGCTCGTTTTCCCCCGGCACGCGCCCGCCGGGTGTCGGGAAGAAGGTGTTAAAAAAGACCGCCGAGTCCAGGTACAGGCCGGGCGCTTCCGGCGTGTTGAGCGCCAGCCAGCCGGGCTGGTCAACCAGCCGGTTATCGCCGCGCCGGGCGGCCAGCGCGCGCTGCGCCGCGTCCCCGGTGGCAACGATCAGCACGCCGTCCACCACGCCGACTTCAAAAATCGGGGTCTGGCCGCGCCCCAGTTGGACGAAAGGCGCGCCGGCTTCACCAACCGGCTGCAAATCAAAGGCCAGTTCCAGCAGACGGCGCGCGCCATCCGCCGCTTCTTCGCCGCCCTTGACAGGGGCCACCAGCAGCAGATCGAACGGCACGCCCAGCACCGGCAGCGGGTCGTTCGGGCGCGGCAGCAGCGCCAGCGCGTAACCACCGGGCAGGTAATCCAGCAGGTTCGAACGCGGGTCGAAGCCGCCCGCCGCCCGCAAACCGTCAAAAAAGCCCTCTATCGCGTTTTGCAGATC
This sequence comes from Anaerolineae bacterium, assembly GCA_026645945.1. Taxonomy (GTDB): domain Bacteria; phylum Chloroflexota; class Anaerolineae; order Aggregatilineales; family Phototrophicaceae; genus CFX2. The sequence goes on along the minus strand of JAPKMO010000031.1, from coordinate 7,330 downwards.
GGCGGCGGTGGGTGGCAGCACCAGGGAGCTGCTCTCTCCAGCGGTCGTCAGCGGCAGCCCGCCGATCATCTGCCCGCCGAAGTTGCTGAGCGGCAGCAGCGCCAGCGTATCGTAAGCCAGCGTTTGCAGGCTGTCGCCGCGCTGTACCAGCAGTGCCGCGCGGGGAATCATTTCCAGCAGCGCCGGGTCAAAGGCGGACTGCCGGCTTAACTTCGGCCTTTCGTTCGGATGAAAAATGGCGGTCGCGGTATAACGCGCGTTATCCCGGTCTATTTCCAGGCTGATGGCAGCGCCGTCGAAGCCGCCGTCCAACAGCAGCGTTTCCAACCCCGGCTCGCCGCGCAGCACCCCGCCCAGTGCCGCGAACAGCGGTTCGGCTTCCGCCCGCCCGCTGATAAGGCCGGTCAGCGCCGGCGGCAGATAATCGTCGGTGGTGTAGGCGAACAAAAATGCCTCCGGCGAGATGGCGGCCTGCGCCGCGCCGAAAGCCGGGCCAGCCGTCAGCGGCTCGGCCTCGCCCGCCGCCACGTCCAGCGCCGCCCGCACCACCTCTTCCGCGCCGGCCAGCACCGCCGACGAGGTGAAAGCTACTGCGCTCCGGTCGCCTCTGTAAAGCGTCACGCCGTGATAGGTATCTCGATCCGGGAAATCCTGCGCTTCCAGAATCGGGCGCAGGCTGGCCGCCGCCTGGAACAAATTCGCCGCCGGCAGGATAAGCAGCACATCGTCCGGCTCGGTTTTCAGCGCCGCGTCGAAGTGCCGGTAAGCCAGCACCACCTCGCCGCCCAGCCAGGGCAGAACGGCGCTTTCAAACGAAGCGTTTTCAACATCAAACAGCGCGTTCAGGGGAATGAGATCGTCATAAGTGAGCGCCTGGGTCAGCCGTACACGCGCTGGTTGCAGCTCCGCCGCCAGCGCCGCCGATACGTTCAGGTTGCTTAAGGTCAGGGCGGCGTTGGACTCCACGCGCAGCCGGATAAACCCGGCAAAATCCGCTGGAACGAGATCGGCGGCCTGAAGCGCCGTATCCTGTGCGGCTGCCGGAAGGACGGCCAGCGCCAGCATCGAGAAAATCAAAAATCCCGCTTTAAACATGACCGGGCGCTCCACACCACAAATAAGCGATTCGGAGAGGGGGCGAACCACCGGCCCGCCCCCTTGATATTTCCTACTTTAATCGCAAACACCCGCCAACGGCAAATTCCCTCATGCGTTCCTCACACGCCCACATCGCGGCGGTTGAAGGCCCACACCGCAGCCACCAGCAGCACCGCCGAAATCGCCAGCATCCCGACGGCGTTCGTCCAGACCAGCCCATACTGCATCACACCGCTGGGATTGTAGTAGTTGAAGAAGGACAGCAGCCGCAGGGTTTCCCCCGGCGACCCCTTTGCTGCCAGCCCGCCGATGTTGTCCAGCATAAAACTGGCGACCACGAAACCTGTCACCAGCGCCAGCACCCACTGCCGGCGGCTGAACAGCGCGCCCATAAAAACAGTGATGGTCAGGACAAACGTCAGCGTCGGCAGCAGATTAAAAGATGCCTGCGCCATGCGCCCCAGGTCGAGCGGAACATTCACCACGCTGGCGCCCAGCCACAGCCCGGCAAAAATCACCAGCGACAGCACAAAGATGGTCAGCAGGTAGGCCGCGAACTTTTCCAGCACCACCCGCCAGCGCGGGACGGGCTGGCTAAGCAGCACATCCAGCGTGCCGTCGTCCTCCTCATTGGACGTAACGCGCAGCCCCATCACGACCGGATAGACCATAAAAATCAGCGCCATCTTGCCGAAGAAACCCAGGGCAATCAACCCTTCCGGCGACACGGCGAACTCCATGTCGTCACCGAAGCCGATGGCTTGCAGCATGATGGGCGGCAGTCTTTCCAGTATGGTTGCGAAGTCTATCGCATCGAACAGCGGCACCATCAACACCACCAGCGCCGCCAGCGCCCCCAAAGCTATGCCCCAGAATAAAGTCTGCCGCCACGTGTGGCGCAGCGTTTCGACGAAAACGACCCCTTGCATGGTTTTTTACACCTCACTGATTGACTCGCTGCCGTCAGGGTTTTACCCCCACGCCTGGCATGAAGCATGTATCCATATCAAAAGGGGCGGATTAAAAACCCACCCCCTCTCATCTTATGGATAGGTTCTTAGACTGTGCCTGATCCTCAGCGGACAGCGGGCTTCAGCCCGCTGCCAGTGGGCTAAAGCTACACTGTCTGCCCGGCGGCTCATTCTTTTCCGTTTATCCATATAGGTTTGGCGGGCCGGTTTTACACGCCCACATCGCGGCGGTTGAACGACCACACAGTTCCGACGACCAGTGCCGCTGTTACACCCAGCAGCAGAACCATATTCCCGATATTCAGGCCGTTCAGCAGCACATCTTCGCTGTTGTAGTAGCTGAAGAACGACACCGCTTGCAGGGTGTCCGCCAGCGACCCGCTGGCCGATGCCCCCAGGAAGTTGATGAAATAGCTGCCGACGATGAAGATGGCCGCAGCAGCCAGCGCCGTCCCCTTACGCCGCGCCACCGCTCCAACGAACATGGTGAAGGCGATCATCAGCACGAAGCTGGGGATCATGTTGATCGAACCTTCCATCATACGGGTGGTATTGATCTCCAGCGGCGACGACAGGATGCCCACCCACAGGCCGCCAAATGCCACCACCACGATCAGGATGGCGATCAGCGCGTAGGCGAAAAACCGCTCAATGACCACCCGCCAGCGCGGGATGGGCAGCGCCAGCACCACGTCCAGGATGCCATCATCTTCTTCATTGGCTGTGACACTCATCCCGGCCATGACCGCGTAAACTGCCAGAACCAGCAGGGCATAACCGTAGAAGCCAAAACTGATGAACCCCTCCGGCGTTGCCAGCGTCGCTACATCGTTCATGCCAAACATCTGAAGCAGCGCCGGTGGCAAGTTTTTCGCCAGTTCAGCGTACTGCTTGAGGATGTCGGCGTCCTGCACGATGATGGCGACGTACATCCCCAGCAGGCCGATGCCGATCCCCCAGTAAAGTACCTGCCGCCAGCTGCGGCGCACTGTATGAACAAACGTGACCCCGGCCATTTTATGCCATCTCCTTTACCGGCTCGCCCTCTTTCTGGGCATTCGAGCCGTTGCCATAGTAAGACAGGAAGATTTCTTCCAGCGAGGCTTCTTCGGTTTTGATGTCCACGATATAGTGGCCGTCCAGGGCTTGCAGCAGGGGGTTAAAGTCCCCACGCAGGCGCAGTTTGAGCGTGCTGCCGTCCACCGTCAGATCGGTTACACCCGGCAGCTCCGCCAGAAGATGCGGGTTCGCCGCCTCGCGCAGGCGCAGCATTACCCACCGGAAATCGGCATGGCGCAGCGCAGTGACCGTCTCCACCGCTTGCAGCCTGCCACCGCGCAGGATGCCCACGCGGTCACAGATGGACTGCACTTCGCTAAGGATGTGCGACGACAGAAAAACGGTGCGTCCTTCGGCGCGCACTTCACGCATCAGGTCATTGAAGATTTGCTGCATCAGCGGGTCGAGGCCGTTGGTCGGTTCGTCCAGGACGAGCAGTTCGGCCTTGTTCATCAGCGCCAGCAGCAGGCCCAGCTTGCGCCGGTTGCCCGACGAATAACTGCGGACACGCAAGGTGGGGTCGAATTGCAGCCGTTCGGTCAACTCCTGGACGTATTTCCAGTCCACGCCGCCGCGCAACCGCGCCACGTATTCAATTACCTGCTGCCCGGTCAGGCTCTTCCACAGGCTCAACTCGCCTGGCAGGAAACCGATACGCCGGTGCAGTTCCACGCTGTCGCGCCGGGCGTCCAGCCCCAGGATTGTCGCGCTGCCGCTGGTCGGGCGAATCAGGTCGAGCATCAGCCGGATGGTCGTGGTTTTGCCCGCGCCGTTCGGCCCCAGATAACCGAAGATTTCGCCCCGTCGGACGCTTAAGGTCAGATTGCTAAGCGCCAGGATGTCCCGTTTGCCGGCCTTATAGACCTTGCTTAGGTTTTCCGTCTGGATAACGGGCGTATTGTGGTTTGCCATGTTTCTCTCCTCCCACCTGCCCAAAAATAAAGGCCATTTAGAATGACCCCGCGAAGAATTAGAAAAGCCATATTCTTATTTTAGGCCGTTATAATCCAGCCTTATCCCCCAATTTTGAGGGAGTAGTACGTTCTCTCGGTCAGTCTCTCGGCGGCTTAAAAAGCCGCTTCTATGCCGGACTGAACATCAGACTATCTGCCCCTGCGCCCACCGCTCCTGAAGCGCCGTGAGCATGGCACGGATGATGCGTTTCCCGGCCTCGCTGTTGCCGCCGCCTTCCGGCGCAAGCGACCGTTCGATGAAATCAGCCAGCGCCGGAACGGCGCGTTCGAGCGATGGTATCTGGTCGTCGTCCAGCATTTCTTCGATGTAGATCATGCCCAGCCGCAAACATGCCAGCAAATAAGCCGCTAGATCGGCATCCAGGTCGGCGCGCACCACGCCGGCTTCCTGCATCAGCCGGATGAACTCGGCGCTCATAATATTACGCCGTTGCAGCACACCCCGCCCCTGGCGACGCATAAAATCCCCCAGAATGCGCCGGTCCTGCGTCATCAAAGCCTTCAGCATCGGGCGCTTAAGCATCACGGTCAGCGAGTGCAGATACATGCCTTGCAGCGTGCCGCCGTCCGGGTCCTGTTCGATCATCTCCATCCACTCGACCGCGAAGAGCTGTATCTCGCGCAGCAGCAGGGCGGTGAACAGGTCATCCTTGCTCGGCCAGTGCAGGTAAACCGCCCCTTTCGAAACGCCTGCTTCGCGCGCGATGTCGCTGACGGTGGTTTTGTCGTACCCGTAATGCACGATCAGTTTTGTGGCCGCGTCCAGGATGCGCTGCTCGCGCTCGACGTTAACCGTTGATGATGCTTCAACATTTCTGCCCGAACCGTCCACAAGCCGCCTTTTTGACTATTTGACCGGATATGCAATTCTGGTCATATGGTACGACCAAACCAGATGGCTGTCAATAGAAAAAGCCCCCACTTATTGGGGGATAGGGGAAAGGCGTTTGCGTGGTTTTGGGTTGTGCCGGGGCGCGGTATATTGCGCCCTTGCTCACGGCAGCATGACCGCGAACGTATCGGCGGCGCTCCACGCGCCGGGGCGCCCATCAGCCGCCGCCGCCCGCACGCGCCAGTAATACAGACCGCCCGGCAGCGGAGGCGTCTGCACCTCCAGCACGCCGGCACTCAAGCCAGCCTGATGATACACCGGGGACGAAAAATCGGCCTGGTCGTCCACCTGAATTTCATAACTGGCCGCCCACGTGACCGGATTCCAGGTCAGCCGCGCGTGGTCGGCGAACTGCGCGGCGCGGTACGGGGCGGCGTCATCCGCCGAAGGGTGATCGAAACCCGTGTACTCGACCGCGCCGCTGTCGCAAACGCCTCTGCCGTCGGAGTCGCCGTCGAAGGGGCGCGCGCGTCCGCGCTGGTCGAGCGGCGGGCAGGCGGACGTTTTGCCGGCATCCACCGCCGGGCTGCCGGGCAGCAGGGCATGGGTAGGGGTTGGCCCGCCGTTGTCTGCCAGCGGTCCCAGCAGCGGGTCGTCAAGGGCGATTCCGCGCACGCAGGCGCGGTCAGCCGGGCTGTTGGGCGACTGGAAACTGCCGCCGCCGGCATACGTGCTGCCGCAGTGGATATTCTGCCCCCAGGGGTTGCCCGCTGCGCTGCCCGCAAACAGCGTGTTCATCACGGTGATGCCGGACGCGCCCCAGATCGCGCCGCCCATAAAACCGGCGCGGTTGTCCACCAGAGTCACGTTGGTCAGCGCCAGCGAGCCGCCCGCGACCATCAGCGCGCCGCCCAGGCCGCTGCCCGCGCTATCGTCGGCAGCATTGCCGGACAGCGTGCTGTTAGTTAGCGTGACGCGCGCGCCGTCGCCCGTCCAGATCGCGCCGCCCTGGCTGGCCGCCGTATTGCCGTCGAAGGTGGTCGCCAGGATGTCCAGCGCGCCGTTGCCATGCCGCAGCCCACCGCCAAAAGCATCGCCGGCTGCGTCCGGCGCGACGGTATTGCCGGTGAAGCGGCTTTCCTGGATGCTGATGCGGCTGCCCGGCTGGTAGGGGTACATCCAGGTAAAAGCCGCGCCGCCCTGCCCCAGGCCGCTGCTGCCGCTGAAAATGACCCTGGTAAACCGGATGTACCCCCCGCTGCCCAGCAGGCCGTCGTTATAAAACGCACCGCCGTAACCGCCGGCATGGTTGTCCTCGAAGATTGTGTCCGTGATGTCGGCATTGCCGAACAGGATATGCACCGCGCCGCCGCTGCTGTTTTCGGCGCGGTTGTTGATAAAACGCGAACCGCTGATCGTCAGCAGGCCGCTGTGCAGGTAAACCGCGCCGCCGCCGCTGTCGTTGTTGTAAGCCGCGCTGACGCTGATATTGTTGGCGAAGGTGCAGTTTTCGATGGTCAGGTTGGCTTTCCACCGGCTGTAAACGCCGCCGCCGTTCCCGGTGGTGTAGCCGTTGGCAATGGTCAGGTTTTTAAGCGCCAGCAGCGGGCTGTCGTTTTCCAGCACGTGAACCATGCCGCCCCCGCTGAGGGTGATGAGGCCGCCGCCGTCTATGGTGGTTTCCTGCGTAATCAGCTTGGCCTGGGTGACGGTGATCGTCAGCGGCGCGCCGCCGCAGTTAAATGTTACCAGCCCGCCGTTTGCCAGCGCCGCATCCAGCGCGGCCTCGGTGCAGCTTCCCGGCGTGCCATTCCCAACCACGCCGGCAGCCCTCACCGGCACGCCGCCGCATAAAACCCATATCCCCAAAACCACCACAACCCAACGCCGCCGCATACCTTACGCCTCCAACACAGGATGCCTGTTAAATACCGGAAAGCGCCGCAAAAAGCAATAAACCTGCCGGATTCGGTTAATCAGGTTGATACGCCGCGCCGGAATCCGCCATAGGGAAGCGGGCGGTTCGACGCTACAATAGGCGATATTCCCGACCAGCGAAAGGGTACATGATGGTTTCGCTTCCTGCCATCGAACGATTCGAGTCCAGCAGCGGCGCGCGTATCTACCGCCTGCCAGTAGAGGCGTTCTCGGGCTTTATCGCCTACTGCTATGTGATTTTAGATGCCGGCGAACCGACATTGGTGGATGCCGGGTCCGGCTTCGGCAGCAGCAGCGAACACCTGCTCAAAGGCATTGAAGCCCTGTCCACCGACTTTGGCGAAAAACTGCGTGTGGGCGATCTCAAACGCATTTTTATCTCGCACGGCCACATTGACCACTTCGGCGGCCTGGCTTTTATGGTCGAACAAACCGGGGCATCGGTCGGCATCCACGAA
>JAPKMO010000030.1 GCA_026645945.1 Anaerolineae bacterium | reverse complement strand
CCCGACGCAGTTGGCGCGTGTTTATACCTATTATCGCTACCAGCGCCGGCTGGAAATGGCGGCGGAATACAGCGCCGCGCCGGCTGCCGGCTTCGATTCCGACCACCTGCGCCTGATACTTGAACGCCAGCTTGAATCCACGCCCGACGCGGTTTTTCCCCTGTCTCCCGACGATCTGGGAAACACCGGCTTTCAATCGGGACTGGTTTTCCGGCTGATGATGGACGGCGAATTAATCGGCCTGCTGGTTTTGCTGGCGGCCATGCCCAACGCCTATTCGCCAGAATACGCTGCGCGCGCCTATCCCTGGGTGAGCCTGGCGCGTATCATCGTCGAAAACAAATATTTGCACGACGACCAGGCCGCCGCGCGCGCTATCCAGGCGGCGGCACGCATCATCGGCGACCAGCCCTCGCCGCAGCAGCTTATCAACATCCTGCACGATTATCTGTGCAGCCCACAGGTGGCGATGTGCGTGCTGATGTTTTACGGGCCGCAGCACGAAAATCGCCCTGACGGTCCGTTTGACTACCTGGAAATTCAGGGCAGTTGGCTGCGGCGTTACGGCCAGGGAATCGGCGTGGGCGTGCGGTTTTACCTGGATCAATATGCCGACCTGCTGGCGGAACTCGACAGCAGCCGCGTGCTGACGTTCGCCAGCGTCAAACCGCTCAGGTCGCGGCTTGACCCGCTGGTGCGGGCTTTCATTCGCGGGGAGCGGGTGCAGTCCTTAACACTGATCGCACTGCACGCCGGAAACCGCCGCCTGGGTGTGATCGCCATCGCCACCGACCGCCCATACCAGTTTACCGCGCAGGAGCTGAACAACTACCGCGCCGTCAGCGAATTTCTGGCTGTCGGCACGATGGCGCGGATGCTTCAGCAGCAGCATGACCTGGTGCAGCGCGCTCGCTCCGCCCTGCTGGACGCCGTAACCGACGGCGTGATGATGGTGCTGCCGAATCCGCTTAATGCGACGGTGCTGACGGTTAACGAGTGTTTTGCGCGCATGTTCCAGACCAGCGCGGCGGCGGTGCAGGGGCTGCCGCTGCGTAAACTGCTGGAACGCCTGCAAATCCCTGACGATGTGCGCCAGGAACTGCGGCGGCGCTGGCTGAGTTTCCCCTTCGCGGATACCGCCGTCCATCGGGGCGAATTTGAGATGGTTCACCCGGATGGGTATCACGCCGCCATCACCTGGTACAGCGCGCCGGTTTACCAGGAAAACCGGGTGATGGGGCGCATCTACATCTTTCATGATGTGTCGGCGGAGCGGGCGTCGGCGGCGCTGCGGGCAAATTTCGTCTCGTGGGTATCGCACGAGCTTCGCACACCGCTGACCTCCATTCGAGGTTTCGCCGAATTTATCCTGGAAGCCACTGGCAGCCAGCTTCCTGATGTGGCGCGGGAATATGTCGAGATCATCCACCAGAGCGCCTTACACCTCAACCGGGTCTTTTCGGACATCATCGAAATCGCGCGCGCCGACGCCGGGCAACTGAAGTTAAACCTGGAGGAAGCCCGCCTGCCGGACATCCTGGCCGAAGCCGCCGCGCTGCTGGAGCCGCAGCACAAAACACGCGGGCAGCGGGTTATCATGCAGTGGGATGATGATTTGCCGGCAGTCCGGGCAGACCGAAACCGGCTCATCCAGGCGCTTACCAACCTGCTGGGCAATTCCATCAAATATTCCCCGGAGAACAGCGTTATCCGCCTGACCGCCCGCTACGTGGCCGCGCGCGAGGCGCTGCCCGCCGGCGCGCCCCCGGACGTGGTGCTGCCGGGCATACTGGTGACGGTGACGGATGAAGGGCCGGGCATCAAACCGGAGGAAACCGAGCAGGTGTTTCTGCCGTTTTTCCGGTCGCAGGAGGCGCGCGCCGGCAAAATTCCCGGCACTGGCCTGGGGCTGACCATCGCGCGCAGTTTTGTCGAACTGCACCGGGGCAAAATCTGGGCCGAGGGGCGGCAGCGCGGCAAACCCGGTGGGCGTTTTTTGTTCACCCTGCCGGCAGCCGGCGTTTAAAGCCGCCGGGGTTCAGATCAAAACGCCATCTAAGTACATAAACAAGATGAGAATGCCTACCTTCGACAGTCCTTCGACAGTGGGCTTAAGCCCACTGCCAAGTATGCAGATCAAGCTGGTTCATGTACTCAGGCGTTATTCCGCGTCTGGTAAAACAGGGCGCGTTTTTCGCCGGGCAGCGTATAGTCGAAGCCGCAGGTGATAAAAAATTCGTCCGCCGAGGTGATCGCCATCACCTCCAGCACGTTCCGGCTGCGGGCGCGCTCCAGGCAGGCCGCCACCAGCCGCCTGCCGATGCCCAGTCCCTGCGCTTCCGGCGCGACGGCCAAGCTGCGGATTTCGGCCAGCTTGGGGGAATACACTTCCAGCGCGGCGCAGCCGACCATCCGGCCTTCCAGTTCCGCGATGAAAAACAGGGGCAGCAGTTCGGCCAGCTCGTCCAGCGTGCGGGGCAGCAGCTTGCCGTCCTCGACGAAGGGTTTGATGAAGTCCGCCAGGGCGGGAGCGTCCACGTCCATAGCGGGACGCACGATTACGTCGGTTTTCGTCGCCATACTAAAAAGTTGCCTATCTGCGTCTCGCGCTCGTAGTTGAACATCAGCCAGTTGTTGAGTTCAGTATAATCCTGAAGCAGCGTATGGGAGTCGGCATCCTTGCCCGTCACCCAGGGCATAAAATCACCTTCCAGCACCAGCGCGTAAGGCGGCAGCGCCGCCCACAACTGCTCCACCGTTTCCTGCTTCCAGGCCGCCGGATACCAGTCGCCCACCAGCGGGAACTGGAAGATAAACCGCACCGCCGGGTTCAGCCCGCTGAGGTAATACACCTCCGGCCTGAAGCCCCAGATGAACAGCGAATCGCCCGGCGCGACCCGCTCCCGCAGGAAGGCCGCCATTTGCAGCGATTCGTCCGCCACGAACTCCCCGCCCTGGAAGCGGCTGTAGTACATCTCCCGGCTTTCCTGGCCGGTCAGGTACGGCCAGGTGTTCGGCCAGATGCCTGCCGCCAGCACCGCCAGAAGCCCCAGCGCAGCGCCCGCAGGCGCGGCCATCCTGAGCGGGAAACCGCGAATGTGAGCTGAACGCCAAGTGAGGGTTTGCAGAATCCGGTCTATGCCGCCGGCGGCCAGCAGCGCCAATGGCGGCAGCATTGGCAGCCAGTGATAATCATACCCTTTAGCCTGCGCCAGCATGATTCCCAACCCGGCCAGCGCCCACAGCCGCACGACCCACCCACCACGCCGGTCATCCGGCCACAGCGCCAGCCCTACCCCTGCCAGGATGAACAGCAGCCCCCAATGCGACCAGCGGAAACCGAGTGCCGTCGCCATCAGGCTGCCGAAGTCATCGGGGTTGAGCGTCAGCGCGGCGTAACCGGCGGTGACGCGGAGGCTTTCCAGCAGGCCGTCCCACGCGCCGATGATCGCCAGATAGACCGCCCCGACCAGGCCGACCAGCAGCCCGCCGAACGCAAAAGCCGCCGCCGCCCTGGCTGCTGTTCTGGCGTTGAACGGGCGCAGCAGGATATAACCCGCCGCCAGCGCCAGCCCAAACAGCGCGAACGGATATTTAAACCACACCGTCCAGGCAGCCAGTGCCCCGGCCACAAAAGCCCAGCCCAGGCCCCTCCGCCGCGCCTCGGCCATGCTCAGCATCGCCAGCGTCATCGGCAGCAGGGCGATACCGTCGTTCTGGGTGAGCGTCCAGAACGTTTCGGTGAAGTAAAAAACCGGGAATACCAGCGCCGCCCACAGCCCCACCCGCCGGCTGGCGAGCCGCCCGCCAAGCCGGTACAGCGCCGCCGAAATGACCGGCACGATCAACAGGTCAATCAGGCGCAGCGCCTCGGTCGAACGCCCGAACAGCGCCATCGCCGCCGCGTAGACGTAAAACACAGCCGGCGGTTTGGGATTCCACAGGTCACGGTAGGGGATGCGCCCGTCCAGCAGGCCGCGCCCGATGGTGGCGAACTCGCCCTGATCGCGCCCCAGCGGATAAGTCAGCGTGGGCAGCGCCAGCAGCGTGATAACCAGCAGCAGCGCCGCCAGCACAAGGACATGCTTTTGAAAAGGGCTGCCGCTCAACAGGCCCTCCAGACGCGCCGTTTTCAACCGCCGCTCACAATCCGCACGATGAGTAGGGCGATCACCAGCGACAGCGCCAGCAGAATGAACAGCGCTAGCCGGATCGAGCCGCCCGGCGTGTTTTCGGTGGATTTTTCGACGGTGACGCTGCCCAGCAGATCAACGTAAAAATCAAGCGTGACGCTGCCGCGCGCCAGCCGCGCCATATAATCGTGGCCGGATACGCGCACCCAGCCGGTTTGTTCGTCGTCCCAGTCCTCGCCCAGCCGCTCCCGGATGGCCGCTTCCAGGATGGCGCGCGCGCGTTCCGGCGAAATCGGTTCGATGGGTTCAATCGGGTCGCTCATATCCTGCTCCACTGCCGGCAGCCGATACGATTATAGCGGATAAAACCCTACGATGGGGAGAACATATTTCTTAAGCCCTGCGCTCCGAAGGCTTGATAAACCCATCAGACCATGCTTGACCCTGAGCGGACAGCGGGCTTCAGCCCGCTGCCAGTGGGCTAAAGCCTAGACAGGGGGCTGAAGCAGACAGTGGGCAGACAGTGGACAGATGGTGGGCAGACAGTGGACAGATGGTGGGCAGACAGTGGACAGACAGTGGACAGACAGTGGGCAGATGGTGGGCAGACAGTGGGCTTAAGCCCACTGTCTATCCGACGCATTCTTTTCCGCATTATCCATTAAAACGTCAAGGCACTAAACCGCGTCCTTTCAACCACAGGGCGATGCGCCGGGCAGCGGCGGCATGGCCGCGCGCGTTAAAGTGGCCGTCGTCGGCGTAATACAGCCGCTCTCCGCTGCTGTCGGCCTCGGTTTTCAGCGCCCAGGTCAGGTTCAGCGCCGGGATGCCGCCGGATTCCAGAAAAGCCTCCACCCGCGAAGCCGGCGCGAGCAGATCGGCCTGACGCATGGCGGGGACGCGCTCCCCATAAAGGTCGAGCAGGATGCCCCAGTCGGCGTTATGGATGGCCCGCCGGTCGGGGATAATGACCGCTGCAAACGGGACGCCCTGCAAATCTTCCACCACGTCCCGGAAGACCAGCACCAGCGCCTCGGTGATCGCCCAGGCATCGCGCCAGTAATCGTCCTCCGGCAAAAAAATGCCCAGTTCGACCGGGTATTCGATGATGTACGGCTGCTGACTGAGGACGGCGGGGCGCGGCGGCGGGTTTTCCGGCGCGGGGGGAAGCTGCGCGGCCTGCATCCGCGTCAGCCAGCCGAACACCGGCGAATCCGGGTACTGACCGGCGTCGTAGGTCGGGCTGTTGTGCAGCCGGAGCCGGCCATCTTGTTGGGTGAAATAAGGCCGGTTCAGCCGGTAGCCGTAGCGGCGGTGTTCCAGATCAATCTGGTTGTCCTGAATATCGTTGCCGGTGTATATCGAAAGCAGCACCAGATCGGGCTGGAACTGCCAGCCGAGCGCCGCGTACAGCAGCAGTTCGCGGTCGGTGCCGTAGGCGTCCACGCTCAGGTTGATGACCTCCACCCGGCGCAGCGAGTCCGCGTTCAGATATTCCTCCAGCAGCCAGGTAAAACCCTGCTCGCGCTCCACTTGAAGCGCCTGGGGGAAAGAATCGCCCACGACGACGATCCGAAAGACGCCGGGCGGTTTTTCCAGCGTGTAGTCGTCGTCGTTGAGGCCGTAGTTATTAAAACGCCAGAAGGCCGGAAAACCCTCCTCCTGCTGCGCAATCGGGAATACGCCGCATACCTCGCGGTACGCGCCCGTGACGCCAAAAACCAGCCAGAACCAATCGCCCGGCGCGGGGACGCAGCCGGAGTCCGGGCGCAGCAGCGGCAGCGCGACCAGCGCGATAATCCCCGCCAGGCCGACGCCGAAAGCGGCCAGCAGCAGTTTTTGCAGTCGAGACATGCTTAAACGCCTGTTTGATTGCAGCGGCAGACCATCCTTAATCCCATCCAGTGTAACACCGGCGGCGGACGCCGGACAATGATAGCGCGCTCAAAAGTGTGCTAAAATGAAACCGCCAACGACCGGTGAGAAACCGCCCGCTGCAGTGGACCAATGATAGCGCGCTCAAAAGTGTGCTAAAATGAACCCCTGCATCTACTTCAACCCGATTGGCTCAGGAGCATTTTATGAACCGTCTATGTTGTGTTTGCGGCGCAGATAATTATGAGCCGCTGTACAAACCGGAACATTCCCCAGGGCCGGTCGTGCGCTGCAAAGTGTGTGATTTTGTTTACGTTAACCCCATCGAAACGGACAAGGCGCTGATTACCGAAGGCCCGGTGCTGGGCGACCGCCCGGAACACCTGCTGCACAGCGCCGCCCTCGATGCGATTAAAGGTAGCTGGGAAGAACCGATTATTGAAGCCTACCTGGCCGAACTGCGCCCCAAGCAGGTTAATGCCGAAGAAGCTCTGACGTACATCAACCAACTGGCCGGCCGGCGCGGGAAAATTCTGGATTACGGCTGTTTTTGCGGGGTGTTTTTGAGCGTGGCACAGGCGCAGGGCTGGGATGCCTATGGAATCGAGCCGCTGGTGATGCCGTCTATTTATGCGCGCGGCAAGTTCGGGCTAAAAGTTACTACCGATACCCTGCGCCGCGATACGTTCCCCGCCGACTTTTTCGACGTGGTGACGGCCTTCCAGGTGTTCGAGCATATCGTTGACCCGCAGGACTCGCTGGAAAAAATCCGCCACATCATCAAACCCGGCGGTCTGATCGCCATCGAAGTGCCGAACATTGAAAACACCTGGGTGAAAGTCTTCAAGGAAAAACACCGGCATTTCGTCGAAGATCATGTTTCGTTTTTCTCTGCCGAAACGCTCAAACGCCTGCTGGAGCGTTTTGGCTTCCAGCCGGTCGGCGTTTATTATCCGGTGCGCGCCCTCAGCTACCGGCATTTCGCCTGGTGGATCGGGCGATTCGCCGGCAAACGCAGCGGCGGCATGGCGCAAAACCTCGTCTCCCGGATGGGACTGGACGAAAAAACCATCAATCTGAGCTTTGGCGATATTGTGATGGTCATCGCCCGCAAGCCTTAAAATCGGCTGCCGCGCCGTGTCATGGAATCGCATACTCTGGCGAAGGCGGCCCCATCAGGCCGGCGGAGTCTATGGCGAAAACGGCCAGCGCCGCGAACTGGCTGGACACAAAACCATCCCAATCCACCGATGTGCCGTTCCAGGGGAACTGCTGGTCGTAATACAGCGAGTTCGGGCGGCGCAGGGCAACGATATAGCTGGCAGCGCCGGGGCTGGGTTCCCAAACCAGCGTGCGGGTTCCGCTGCTGTTGTCCCGCAGGCTCAGGTTGCGGGGCGGCGGCGGCCCGTCGGCCAGGGCGGTGATGGCCGCCAGCGCCGTTTGCGTGGCGCGCGCCAGGTAAACCGCGTCTATATCCTCGATGGTATCCTGAGGGGTGTGGTGGCGCTGCCGTTCTTCCAGTGCTTCGATCAGGCGCACCGCCGGGATGCCCGCCTCGCTGAACGACATATGGTCGCCATACCGTCCGGCGCGGTCTATTTCATCCTGCACCGTCACCCGCATGGACGGCATGTACTGAAAGTTGACCAGCTCCAGCACCCGCGCCATCTGGCGTGAAGCCGATTCGTTCGGCCCGGCAGAAAAAGCGCGGATTTCGCCATCCCGGATTTCGCCGTTCGGCCCATCCCCGCTGCCGATGATGTCCAGGTTCAGCATATAGTTGATGGGAATCTGGCGGGCTTGCAGATATTTCACAAATTCAATGCTGCCCTTGCGTCCCACTTCCTCCGCCGAAAACGCCACCAGCATGATCGTCGCGCGGTGCGGGCGCGCGGCCAGAATACGCGCCAGTTCGATGAGAGCTGCCACGCCGGAGCCGTTGTCGTTCGCGCCGGGGGCATTATAGGACGGGTCATCCGGGGCCATCGAAATGCTGTCATAGTGCGCGCCGACCAGAACGATGCCGCCGCCCACTTCCTTGCCCTGAATGATGCCGACAATGTTGTACTGGACGGTGGTCACGCCCGCCCAATCCAGTGTGAAGGGATGATCGAAAATCGAAAAACTGCCGCCGGACGCTTTTTGAATCTCCTCAAACTGCGCTCGAATGTAACGGTACGCGGCGGCGATGCCTCGGTCTGGCTGGTCGGGCGAGTTGACGTGACGGGTATAAAGCCGCTGCAAAGCATCCACATGCAAAAACAGCCGGTCAGACTCCACCCGGTTAAGCAGGCTGCTGAGGTTGGCATCGGCAGGGGCGGCAGTCACCATCGCCTGCGGCAGTTCTTCCGGGCTGAGGGTGGCATACCCGATGGTCGGCAGGGGCGTATCGGTGACGCGCGGCACAAGAGTCGGCGGCGCGTCCGAACCGGAGAGGTTGCAGGCCAGCGCCGTGATGGCGAACCAGGATAAAATCAGAAGTATACAGATGGAAGATCGCTTCATATTCAGCCGATTGTACCACAATCCACCGGCCCGCAAGGTTAAGCGTAGGGAGATCGCCCATCAAACGCGGCCAGACAAAATATCTACATCTGCGCAGGCAAAACACGTCTATAATAATGAGGGTGCGGGTTGTACTCGGCCATAAACCGCGCTACAATGCCCCCGTTTTGTCCTGAACAGCGGACAGCCCGATCAATCATCGAGAGAATGAGCCTTGCCGGAAAAAATCGCTACCCATCACAAGTCCCCGCGAGTCCGTCTGGACGCCACCCGCAACCACATTCCCTGCAACCTGTGCGGCAGCAGCCAGAACGAACCGTTCTGCCCCGGCAACGGCCTGGGGCTGGTGCAGTGCCAGAACTGCGGATTGGTTTACGTCAGCCCGCGCCCCGACCCGAACGAACTGTACGCCCTGTATGGCGAAACCTACTTTCATAACGACGAATCGGGCGTGGTGGGGTATTCCAACTACATCGCCGACGAAAGCAACATTCGTAAAACAGCCAGCCGGCGGCTGGCCCGGCTGGAGCGATTTATCAGGCCGGGGCGTATGGTGGACGTGGGCTGCGCGGTCGGCTTCTACCTGGACGAAGCCCACAAACGCGGCTGGCAGGTGGAAGGGCTGGATGTATCCAACTTCGCCGTCGAATATGCCCGCGAACACTTTGGCCTGGACGCGCGCCAGGGCAGTTTCACCGGTCAGGAGTTCGCGCCGGAGAGTTTTGACCTGGTGACGATGTGGGACGTGATCGAACACGTGCCGGACCCGAAAGCCTACATTCGCAAAGCGGCGGCGGTGCTGCGCCCCGGCGGGATTTTCGCGCTGGCGACGCCGGACATTGACAGCCTGCCGGCCCGGCTGACCGGCAAACGCTGGGTGGGTTTTAAGCTGTCGGAGGAACACGTTTATTATTTTTCCCGGCGCACACTGTCGCTGATGCTGGAAGAAGCCGGCTTTGAAATTGTAGAGGCGCGGCACGTTGGCAAATATGTGACGCTGCGCCTGTTCCTCGACCGGCTGGGTATGTACGCGCCGGCGCTCTCAAAAATGATGGCGCTGCTGGAACGCGCGTTTAAACTCTCCGAGTGGTCGCTGTATATCAATCCCTACGACATCGTGGCGATCACGGCGCGGAAGAAATAGCAGCCATCCGGCACAATCGCCCAGGGCGCGTTTAAACGCGCCCCAATGGTTTTTATGCACAAGCGACTCCTCGCATATCAACTGCCGCTGATTTTGGGGCTGGCCGCTGCAGTCCGGCTGGCTGTGCTGCTGGCCTTCCCGCAGGTGTTCGCTTTTGAGCAGACCGGCGCGGTACACGGTTCGGACGCTTACGACGCCTACGCGCAAAATCTGCTGGCGACGGGCGTTTACGGGCGCACGCCGGGCGTACCGGATGCGGCCATTCCGCCGCTGTACAGCTACGCGCTGGCCGCCGTTTACGGCCTGTTCGGGCGCGGTCACGGGCAGGCCGGGCTGTTCCATATCGCGCTTGATCTGTTTTCCATCGCCTGCCTGTTTCACATCGGCAAACGACTGATGGGAAATCAAACCGTTGGGGCGCTGGCGAGCCTGTTTTACGCCCTGTATCCCTATCTGATTTTTCAGAATTTGACGCTGATAGACACGCCATTTTTTATGGCGCTGTTATACGCCTTCCTGCTGCTGGTCATCCAACTGCGTGAGCGCGCGGCTTTCGACCGCGCCGCCTGGGGGCTGGCGGCGCTGGCCGGGCTGGCGCTGGGCGCGTCTTTGCTCACGCGCCCGATCACGCCGCCGCTGGCGCTGCTGGTGGCGGTCTGGTTTTTATTCCGGCTGAACCTGCGGCAGACCCTCATCCGGCTGCTGCCGGTCGCAGCCGTCGGCGCGCTGGCACTCGCGCCTTGGATCGCCCGCAACACGGCGGTTTACCATGCTTTCGTGCCGATGACCACCACCTCTGGCGCGAACTTCTGGCAGGGCAACAGCCGCTATACCGTGCCGGTGTTCCGCGCCGGGTACGATGTGCAGTGGACGGCCCCGAAACTGGAAACGCCCGACCCCTACAGCCGCGAGGCCGACGCCGAACGGTTCGCGCTTGGCTTCCAGTACTTGCGCGAAAACCCGGACAAAATCCCCGAACTGCTGTGGGTGAAGTTCCTGGTGTACTGGAGCTTAGACATCGCACCGCGCTACAACCCGCAGCCGGGCGAGCGCATCGGCCTGGACGAAAACGGTGAATTTGTCATTTGGCGGGTGGATGCGGACGGCCAGCAGCTCACCTATGGGGAAAACGACCCGGTAAACGCCTACGACGAGCCGCTGTTCGACGTGCTGGGGCGGCTCGTCCACCGGTTTTACTGGGGTGGGTTGTTTTTGCTGGGGCTGGCGGGCGGCCTGCTGGCGCTGCGCCGCTGGCGCGAAACGGCGCTGCTGTGGTTCGCGCAGATCAGCATGACGCTGGTTTATCTGGCCTTCCATCCATCCACGCGCTACCGCGTCCCCACCGACCCGCTGTGGTTTTTGTTTTCGGCCTATGCGCTGGTCATGCTGTGGGGATGGTGGCGGGGGCGTCGCCAGCATTCAGCCCCCGCCGAAAAAGCTCCACTGCATCAGCGCCAGGACGGGGCGTAAAGCAGGCCGCCGTCGCGCCACAGGCTGTTGAGGTCGCGCTCCAGACGCAGTTCGCCGCCCGGCCCGAAGTGCCGGTTGTAAATTTCGCCGTAACTGCCCACCTCGCGGATCACGTTCACCATGAAGTCGTTCGCCAGGGTAAGCTGGCCGCCGACGCCGGTTTTAGCGTCGAGGAAACGCGCCACATCCGCGCCGACGCGGTTAATATAGGCTTCTTCGCCTTCGTTCGGCTGGCGCACAATGGTATTGATATTTTCGCTGGTGATGCCCAGTTGTTCGGCTTGAATGAGGCCGAGTATCGTCCAGTTGACAATATCCGCCCACTGCGGGTCGTCGCTGCGGTAAACCGGTGCGATTGGCTCCTGCGTGTACAGGTGTTCCCGCCCCTGCCAGACGGTATAAGCCGCCGGGTCGGCCAGCCGCTGACGGGCGGCCTCCAGGTCTATCAACCCGGCGCTGTAAGCCTGACAGCGCCCATCGGTGAGCGCCTGGACGGCCTCCGCCGCCGTCGGCAGCGTCACCGGCTGGTAAGACAGCCCGCGAACCGCCATCGCCTGCCCCAGACTGGCCGCCGCCGTCGAACCTTCAACGATGCAGATCACCCCGCCGTCCAGGTCGTCCCAGTTGCTCAGGCTGCTGTCCACGCGGGTGATGAACGTCTGGCCGGTGTAGAAGGTGATCGTCCCGAAGTCCAGGCGCGGCCTGGAATCGAGCGAAAGCGTCCAAACGACATTCCGCAGCAGCACGTCAATCTCGCCGGATTCGAGGGCGTTGAGGCCGCTATCGCCGCTGAAGGGTACAAGCTGCGCGGCGGTCGCGTCGCCGAATACCGCCGCCGCCAGCGCGCGGCACAGGTCTACGTCAAAACCGCGCAGTTCGCCGGTGTTGGGGTCTAAAAAGCCGAAACCGCGCAGGTTCTGGTTGAGGCCGCAGGCCACCACCCCCCGCGACAGTACCGAATTAAGAGTCGGGCCGATGACGGCAGGGGTGGGTTCTTCCTGCGCGAGGGCCGCGCCGGTCAGCGCCAACAGCACAACAGCGATCAGTCCAAGCCGTTTGAGCATAGGTTCCCTTTTATTCGTCCTCACTAAAAAATTGTATCCCCGGCGGGCGGATGGTCTCCAGCTTTTCCCGGATGCGGGCGCGGATTTCGCCGGGTTCGGCGTGGCGTCCGAGCGTCTTTTTGGAAAAGACCAGTTCGCCGTTGACCGTCACTTCAAACTTGCCGCCTGTACCGGGTATCAGCAGCCAGGAACGGATAAACACTTCAATTTCGCGTTCGCCCAAAATTTCATTCGTCAAACTGACGACGCGCGGGGTATATTTTCATACCGCACAGTATTCAATGGTGATGTCTATAAGTGGATACTGCATCAGGCACTCCTTAAGTTTTCGTTATATACTAAAACCTGTACCCCCTGTATATGAGGAGGAAGGCCAGATTGAATTATATACAGGATATTCTAAACGAATACACCGGGATGCGCGACAACGGCGCGGAGAGCAAAGCCGCGCTGCAGGCGCTGCGCGTGCACATTGAAAAACTCAACAAAAGCCAGCGGGAGGAACTGGCGGCGCTCATCCGAAATTGGGAAAATCAGAATGCTGCCGAAAAGACCCGGTCGCGCCCGCATTCGGTTATCAAACCGATTATCGGTAAACAGGCTGCCACATCGTCCGCTGAGCCGCCTGCGCCGCCTGTGCCGCCTGCCCCACCTGCTTCTCAGCCGGAAAATGCCATTACCTGGGTGGCCTGCCCCAACTGCGGCAAAGCTAACCAGCGGCACGAGGTCTTTTGTTACGCTTGCGGTCATCTGCTGGATACGACACGGGGCGAACAGAATACCAAACACTTCGCCGATGCCAGCGACCTGATGGACGCGGGTTATTTTGGTGCGGACTCGGTGCTGGCACTGCGCGCGCGCGGTTCGACCGAAGTATACGAAGTGCGCCCGCAAAAATCCGACCATGAAATCATCGTCGGGCGCAGCTCCAGCG
This sequence comes from Anaerolineae bacterium, assembly GCA_026645945.1. Lineage (GTDB taxonomy): Bacteria > Chloroflexota > Anaerolineae > Aggregatilineales > Phototrophicaceae > CFX2. The sequence continues at coordinate 28,099 of JAPKMO010000030.1, read as the reverse complement.
GCAGCGCCATCGCGCCGGACGTAGACCTGAAAGACCGGCAGGCCGCCGATCTGGGGGTTTCCCGGATGCACCTGGCGCTGCGTTATGACCCTGACCAGAAAGCCATCCTGGTTTCCGACCTGGGCAGCGCCAACGGAACTTACATCAATGGGCAGCGCGTTTTGCCGAAGGAAGTGCGCGCGCTGCATCATGGCGATGAACTGCGCCTGGGGCGGCTGATGCTGATTGTTTCGTTCCGGCATCCGGGCGAACAGATCTAAAACGCGAGCTAAACCGGCGGCATGGCGCGCAGGCGCGCGGCGGCTTCGTCCACTACCCGGTCAAAAAGCGCCTGCATCAGCGTATCGTCCGCCTGGTACGGGCCGCCAAAGCTGCCGTCCCCCAGCACGTCGCGGGGCGTGCGCCCGCCCTGAATTTCGGCCAGCATGACGGCGGGTTTGACCTCCGCCGGCGATTCGGCCACGCGGTTAAAGGGGAAGTTCTCGCCCCAGTTGGCGTGATTCAAACGCAGGCCGTGTTCGGCCTCAAAATTCTGGACGGCGTTCTCTCGCCACCAGTCGTACCATTCCACCCGCGCCAGGCCCTCTAGCTGTAAATCGTTCAAATGAGGGGGCATCTGGTTGCCGCCATGCCCGTTGAGGATAAAAAAGCGGCGGAAGCCATGATGCAGCAGGCCGTCGGCCATTTCCGACAGCACCGCCTCGAAGGTCGCCCGGCTGAGGCTGATCGTGCCGGGAAAATCCACGAACAGTTCGCTGACGCCGAAGTTCAGCGGCGGCGCGACCACCACCTGCTCGCGTTCCGCAACCGCCAGGGCAATTCGGGCAGGGATGAGGATGTCGGTCAGCAGGCTGAGATAAGCGTGCTGCTCCGTCGAACCGGTGACCAGGATGATACGGTCGTCCTGCTCCAGATACCGCTCAATATCCATCCAGTTGAGGTCTTCAAACCGCATAACGGGCTTGCTCCTAACCAGGTAAACGAAATTCTAACGTTGTGTAAGTTCATTCTAACACCATCTGCTATAATTATAAATCAACCAACGGTGCAACTTGATCTAATATGGCCGATGATAACCTGATCTTAAACGAGAACCACCCCACCCGTGCCGACGCGCTAAAGAACCACGCCCTGCTGCTGGAAACGGCCCGACGGCTGTTCGAGGAACGCGGCGTGGAAGCCGTGCCAATGTCCGCAGTGGCCGAGGCCGCCGGCGTAGGCAAGGGAACGCTCTACCGGCATTTTGAGAACAAAGCCGCGCTCTGCCAGGCGCTGCTGGACGCCGACCAGCGCGATTTGCAGGAACGCACGCTGCGGCGGCTCTCGGCGGGTGGCGGCGTGCCGGAAAACCTGCGCTGGTTTTTAACGCAGGTCATCCTGTTTGTAGATCATAACGCCGCGCTGCTGTGCGAAAGCGCGCATGACGATAATCGCTCCATGCTGGAACACCCGGCGCACCTGTGGTGGCGGCAGACCATTCGCGGGCTGCTGCTGCAATATCGAACGGCGGGCGACGTGGATTACACCGCCGATATGCTGTATGCGATGCTGGATGCCCGGATGATTTATTTCCAGCGCCGGTTTCTGGGCTATTCGCTCGACCGCATCATCGCGGGGCTGACCGCCGCGCTGGAACGATTGATTTAGGCGGCGCTCATGGTTTTCTCAGCCGGGGCGGTTATCATCCCCCTGTGACGAATCGAACAATCAACACTTGGCAGAAGGATCGAAACGGGTGATGTGGCGGTGGGCTGTACTGGCGCTGCTGGCGCTGGTAATTATCGTATTCGGCTTCAGCCTGATGGACGCCGGCAGCGGCGGCACGATCAGCGCCGAGGCCGTGCTGGTCAACACGGCGAGCGATACCGATGGTTTCGCGCAGGCGACCGACCCTTATGCGTGGTCGTTCCCGGCGGATTTTGGCGCGCATCCGGCTTTTCAGACCGAATGGTGGTATTACACCGGCAACCTTAAAACTGCCGATGGGCGGCACTTCGGCTACCAGTTCACCATCTTCCGCCGCGCGCTGGCGCCGCCCTCATCCCCGGACACGCTCACCGACGGCGCGGCTTCCGAATGGCGCGCCGACCAGATTTACATGGCGCACTTCGCCTTAAGCGATGTCGCGGGCGGGCGCTACTTCCACCAGCAGCGTTTCAGCCGGGGCAGCGCCGGCCTGGCCGGGGCGGCGCTTGAGCCGGTTTACCGCGTGTGGCTGGAGGACTGGCAGGTGGTCGCATTGGAGCCAGCCGCCCGGCGGACACGGATTTATGCTTATGCGGATGATTTTGGCGTCGAACTGGTCATGGATCAGCTCAAGCCGCCCGCGCTGCATGGCGATAACGGCCTCAGCCCCAAAAGCGGCGAACCTGGCAGCGCCAGCTACTATTACAGCCTCACGCGCCTGAAGACGGCGGGCAAAATCATCGTAAACGGCGAAACGTTCGAGGTCAGCGGCGCAAGCTGGAAAGACCATGAATTCAGCACCAGCGCCCTGGGCGTGGACGCGCAGGGCTGGGACTGGTTCGGCTTGCAGCTAGACGATAACCGCGAATTGATGCTCGGCCAGATTCGCATGACCGATGGCTCGCGCGAGCCGGCCTTCGGCGGCCTGCTGGTCGAAGCCGACGGCAGCACGCGCTACCTGAGCGCCGATGATTTCAGCATCAAAACGACCGCCACCTGGACGAGTCCCCACACCGATGCAGTGTACCCGGCAGGCTGGAATATCTCGGTTAATGTCGGCGCAGCAGAACCGCTGAAGCTCACCCTCAGACCGCTGCTGGCCGACCAGGAACTGCATGGCGGCGGGGGCGTGGACTACTGGGAAGGCGCGGTCGCCATCTCCGGCGATGCAGCCGGCTACGGCTATGCCGAACTGACCGGCTATGCCCAGGCCATGACCGGGCGGTTTTAACGCCCGGCCAAAAGCGCGGGTTTGGGCCGGCTAAACATCACAGGCGCGTCTCCAAAACGGTGAACGAAAGCGGCGGCAGCAGCAGCGAAACATGTTTATCATCCATGACGGGCGGGTTCACCGATACGGGTACAATCCGGTTCGGATTATCAAGGCTGTTGAAGGCTTTGGGGTCATCCCCGGCAAGCTGGTAGACCGCGTTAATCTGCCGGGGCGCGAGGGCCTGCCACACTAACTCGGCCTCTATGGATTCCGTCCGGCTGCGGTTGACGATGAAAACCCCGCCTGTGCCGCGCTCCTCATCGTAGGAGGCCGAAACATCCAGCAGCGGTTTATCGCCGAACTTCTGTGTTTGGTAGAGGGGCGATTTAACCGCGACATCCAGCGCAAGGCCGCTTGCCAGCCGGCTGAACAGCATGATCGGGTAGTAGGTCGTGTGTTTGAGAACGGCGTCACGGGTCGTGTGGATGGGCGAAATGGTGTTCACGGCCTGCGCCAGGCAGGCGATTTTTATCACGTCCGCCCGGCGCAGGAAAACGTTCATCCACTGGGCGACCACCAGCGCATCTTCCAGATTGTAGACTTCTTCGCTGAGGTGCGGCGCTTCCGCCCAGCCGCCTTGAAGATCGCTGGGGGCGGTGGCTTTGTACCAGACATTCCATTCATCCCACGACAGGTAAACATCCTTTTGAGAGCGATTTTTAGCTTTCACGTATCGCAGCACGCCGGTCAGGGTATCAACGAAGTTTTCAAATTCGACGCTTAGCGCCAGGTAGCTGTCGGTATCACCGTCCGAGTTGCTGGCGTAATAGTGCATTGAGTGGTAGTCCACCTGCTCCCAGCACAGTTCAAGCGCGATACGATCCCACTCAGGATAGGTGGGCATCATACAGCCGGATGAACCGCACAGGACGAGTTGGATGGACGGGTCGTGCCAGCGCATCATCTTGGCGGCTTCGCGGGCTTTTGCGCCGTAAGCCGCTGCGTCAAGGTGGCCGATCTGCCAGGGGCCATCCATCTCGTTGCCGAGGCACCAGTATTTGACGCCGTGCGGTTCGGGATACCCATGCTGTGCGCGCAAATCGGCATACAGTGTGCCGGGCGGCGCGTTGCAGTATTCCACCAGATCAGCCGCCTCCTGAATCGTGCCTGTACCCATGTTGACACCAAGCATCGGCTCGGCGTTGATCGCCTTGCAGAATTCCATAAATTCGTTGGTGCCAAACTGGTTGGTTTCGACCGACTGCCAGGCCAGATCACGGCGGCGCGGACGCCGGTCGCGCGGGCCGACGCCGTCCAGCCAGCGGTAGCCGCTGAGGAAATTGCCGCCCGGATAACGGATAGCCCGGTAATTAAGTTCGCGCAGGGCGGCCAGCACATCCGCACGCAGGCCGTTTGTTCCGGCATGGGGCGAGGACGGGTCGTAAATCCCCTCATAAACCGCCCGCCCCATGTGTTCGATGAACCCGCTGAATACCAGCGGCGAGATCGTCCCGATGGTGCGGTTGGTATCCAGATAAATTTTTGCTTTTGGCAGCTGGCCTGACTGCATGGCATTTCCCCCTTGTCCAACTGGTTTTGCCGCCACCTCCCGAATGCCGGCAGAGCGTCACCTGACCACGCGCCGGTGTTGAAGCGCATAACAGGGCGCAAGCAGAACCTTGCGCCCCTGCCAACCATCAATTCACGTTCTCAAAAATGCCCGCCGCGCCCATGCCACCGCCGATGCACATCGTCACCATGCCGTAGCGTCCGTTCCGGCGCTTCAGTTCGTGGATGATCTGCACCGTCAGTTTAGCGCCGGTGCAGCCCAGCGGGTGGCCGAGCGCAATTGCGCCGCCGTTGACGTTCACCTTCTCCGGGTTCATCTCCAGGCTGCGAATGACCGGCAGCGATTGGGCGGCGAAGGCCTCGTTAAGTTCGATCACATCCATATCGTCCAGCTTCAAACCGGTGCGTTTGAGCAGCTTCGGCACAGCGTTGATCGGCCCCACGCCCATGATCTCTGGGCGCACCCCAGCCACGCTAAAGCTGACAAAACGTGCCAGCGGCTTTAGCCCCAACTGGGCGGCCTTGCCCGCCTCCATGACGATCACACCCGCCGCGCCGTCGCTGAGCGGGCTGGAATTACCCGCCGTTACGCGCCCGCCCTGGCGGAACACCGGCTTGAGCTTCGCCAGCCCTTCCAGCGTGGTATCGCGCCGCAGATGTTCATCCTGGTCGAGCGTGACGGTGTAGGTATGGGGCAGACCGTCCTCGCCGATGACCGTCTCCTCGACCTCAAACGGCACGATTTCCTGTTTAAAGTACCCGGCGTCGGTGGCCTGGGCGGCTTTGCGGTGGCTGTGATAGGCGAACTCGTCCATATCCTCGCGGCTGACGTTGAATTCGTCGGCCACACGCTCCGCCGTATGCCCCATGCTCATGTAAACGTTGGGGGCGTTGGCGGCCATATGGGGGTTCGGGCTGATGTGAAACCCGCTCATCGGCACCAGCGACATGGTTTCCGCCCCGCCGGCGATGATGATGTCCGCGCCGTCGGCGATGATACGTTCGGCGGCCTGGGCGATGGTTTGCAGGCCGCTGGAACAGAAGCGGTTGACGGTCATGCCCGGTATCTCGACCGGTAGCCCGGCGCGCAGCGCGATCACGCGGGCGAAGTTTAAACCCTGCGCGCCTTCCGGCATGGCGCAGCCGATCACCACATCATCAATGTCCATCGGGTCGAGTTTACCCTCGGTCTGCCGTAGCAGGTCAACAATGACCGCCGCCGCCATATCATCCGAGCGGGTGTTGCGGGTAACGCCTTTTTTCGATTTGCCGACGGCAGTACGGGCGGCGGCGACAATAACAGCTTCTCGCATAATCAGTCTCCAGTCGTCAGTCAACAGTTTTCAGTTATCAGCAGAGACACAGTCTCCTGTGTCCCTCATAGGTGCTGTTTTCCGGTGTCCTTAAATACCTCACGAATGGGCAGGTTGAAACCCGGCAGTACATTCAAGCCATCGAGCGCATCATTTTCATCAAGAATCTGCTCGTCGTCTGGCGTGTAGACCTCAACAATGCGCCGCTCAGGAATGACCAGCCACACCAATTGAGTGCCGTTTTCGACGTAATAGCGCGCTTTTTCACGCATCTTTTTGAGGGCATCATCCGGCGATTTGATCTCGACGGCCAAAGCAGGCATCTGGGGTACGCTGCCCTTCGTGACGAGTTCTTCATCACCGACTGTATAGGAGACATCAGGGATGCGCGTGTTATGCCGGTCTTTGGGGGAACGATACCGAACCTCCATCACGACCCGGCCACCGTGTGCCTGCGCGTAGTTCCACAGCGGGCCGAAGATATTGCCCGCGTACAGTCCATGTTCCTGTGTAGGCACTTTTTCAATGATCTCCCCGTTGACGAGTTCCAGCAGCCGATCCCGATTTTGCGGCGTTTCGGCAATCATCTCGAATTCCTCAACTGTGTACAGGCGTTGCTGCTCAATCGCCATGACGCCCTCCGTTATCCATCCGTTCTTCTGTTTATTATAGCCGGTTACGCTCTCGTCCCTAATTCCGCAGCGGCTTGTTGTTTTGCAGCATGTAAGCGATGCGCTCCTGCGTCTTGGGTTCGGTGACGAGACTCATGAAGGCTTCGCGCTCCAGGTTCAAAATCACCTGCTCGTCCACCCATCCCGGCTCGCTGATCGCGCCGCCGGTTAACACGTAGGCCAGCTTGCGGGCGATGAAAGCATCGTAGTCGGTGGCGAAGCCGCTCTCGCGGAAGCCTTCGATGCCCAGCAGCAGCGCGGCGTAGGCATCGCGCCCGGCGGCCCACACTTTGCCGGGGCGTTTCGGCGTATAATCGTCGGCCAGCTGGCGCGCAGCTCGTTTAGCCTCCCCCAACAGGTGAGCGCGGTTCATCACGATTTTATCGTCTGCCGCCAGGAAGCCGATCTCGCGCGCTTCCATCGCGCTGGTGCTGACTTTGGCGGTCGCTATTGCTTCAAAGGCTTTTTGCAGGTGCGGCAGCACGTCGGCGTTAGGCGAGGCGGCCATCACCGGGCCGACCACGCGGCGCAGCATTTCCTTGCAGCCGCCGCCCGCCGGGATGAGTCCGACGCCGAACTCGACCAGCCCAGCGTACAGTTCGGCATGGGCGACGATTTTTGTGCCGGACATCAGCAGTTCCGTGCCGCCGCCCAGCGCCATATTAAACGGCGCGGTTACAACCGGCTTGTGGTGGTAGCGCATGGCCTGGGTCAGGTCTTGCAGGCGGCGAATCATGCCCTCAAGCTGCTGCATCTGGCCGCTCTGCACGGCCATCACCACCATAAACACGTTCGCGCCGATGTTAAAACGTTCGCCGTCGTGGCCGACCACCAGCGCGTCAAAATCGCGGTCGAGGATGTCCAGCGCCTGCCAGGCCATTTCGATCAAATCCAGATCAATCGCGTTGGCCTGGCTGTGCAGTTCCAGCAGCGCCACGCCGTCGCCCATATCCAGCACGCTGGCGCTGTCGTTGCTGGCGACCACGCCCAACGGCTCGCGCCGCCACTGTTCCAGCACGTTTTCCGGTAAACCGGCCTGCGGGCTGACCGCTACCGGCACTTTTTTGGCGCGCAGTTGTTTAACGCTGATGGCGCGCGGGTCAACCGGCATTGGCACATAGTCGTTATCCTGCGGGCTGTAATAGGCGGTTTTCAGGCCGTCCTCGTCATACAGGTAAAACGTCCGGCTGCCTTTGGCGACCATGTGTTTCACCCAGTCCGCCACCGGGTAGCCCGCCGCCTCGAACTGCGGAATCGTCTCCGCCACACCGATGGCGTCCCAGATTTCAAACGGCCCCATCTCGTGGCCGAAGCCCCACTTTTGAGCGTTATCAATGTTCAAAATCGTATCGGTGATTTCCGGCACACGGTTCGAAGCATAGGCCAGGTAAAAAGCGTGCAGATGCCACAGCAGCTTGGCGGCGCGATCTTGCTCGTTGATGAGCAGGCGAATCCGCTCGCCCAGCGGCTCGACCTTGCGGTGTTTGCCGACGCTTTCAAAACGAGGATTCTGCGGCGGTTCGTAGTCCAATGTTTCGAGGTTCAGCGCCCAAAATTCTTTCTCGCCGCTTTCGCCTTTCACCATCTTGTAAAAACCCTGGCCGGTTTTGTTGCCCAGCCAGTTGTTATCCAGCAGTTTTTGACTGAGGGCTGCTGCTTTGGGGTGGTTAAGCACCTCGCGGGCCGGGTCGTCGGGGATGGCCTCGTACAGGTTGCGGGCGACATGCACTGCCACATCGAAGCCAACCAGATCGTTCAGCCGGAAGGTGGCCGTTTTGGGATGCCCGATCAGCGGCCCGGTCAGGCTGTCCACCTCCTCGACTGTGAAGCCGTGGTCCAGCGCGTAGTTCATCACCTGCATACCGGACATGCTCATAAAACGGTTGCCGATGAAGTTGGGTTTGTCCTTGCAGATCACCACGCCCTTGCCGAGCGTCCGCGTGCCGAAGTCCACCATGTACTGCACCAGTTCCGGGTCGGTGTTTGGGTGGGGGATGACTTCCAGCAGGTGCAGGTGGCGCGGTGGGTTAAAAAAGTGCGTTCCCATAAACCGGCGGCTAAAGCCCTCGCCCATCCCTTCGGCGATGGCCTGAATCGGGATGCCGGACGTATTGGTGGTGATGATAGCGTCCGGGCGGGCGACTTCGACCAGCTTCGCCATCAGGCTGCGTTTCACGTCCAGCCGTTCGACCACCACTTCGATAATCCAGTCGGCGTCGCTCACCATATCCAGGTTGTCATCCAGGTTGCCGGTCTGGATGCGTTCCATGTCGGAGGCGACGAATACCTGCGGCGGGCGCGCGCCGATCAGCTTTTTCAGGTTGTCGTTAACCAGGGCATTTCGTTTAGCGGGCGGGTCGCCCGGCTGCGTGCCTTTGGCCGGAATATCCAGCACAACGGTATCAATGCCCACCGCCGCCAGCAGGGTGGCGATACCGCCGCCCATCGTGCCGGAGCCGATGACGGCTGCTTTGCGAATGTGATAGGCCATTTTGTCTCCTCAAAAAATTAGTTCCAGATGCCGGTTAACCAATGAAAATCGTTCAACGCAAAGAGGCGAAGGAGCAAAGACACAGAGGACTTTCTGCTTTGCGCCTTCGCTCCCCTGCGCCTTTGCGTTATGCTTTCATGGCATTTTCATCGCCCGTTACGCCAGTTCCCGCCGTGAGTAATCCAGCACGCGGCGTGCCACGATCAGCGTGTTGATCTGGTTCGTGCCTTCGTAGATTTCCGCGATCTTGGAATCGCGCATCCACTTTTCGACCAGCCATTCGCGGCTGTAACCCATCATGCCCAGCATCTCAACGGCCTTCTGCGCGATCCAGGCGCAGGCTTTGGCGGCTTTCACCTTCGCCATCGAGGCTTCCAGGCTGTTGTGCAGCCCTTCATCCAGCATAGCAATCGAACGCAGCGTCAGCAGGTAGGCCGCTTTCCACTGGGCTTCCATCTCCAGAACGTCGCGCTGGACGGCAGTCAGCTTGTGGTACGGCAGGGTGTAGGGGATTTCGACGCCGTTTTCGGCCAGTTTTTCTTTAACGAACTCCAGCGCGGCGCGCCCCACGCCCAGGGCGCTGGCGGCCACAATCGGGCGGCTGGCGTCGAAGGTCGCCATCGCGCCTTTAAAACCCTTGTCCTCGCTGCTGGCCTGCACTTCCGGGCTGCCCAGGATGTTATCCGCCGGGATGCGCGCGTCGTTGAACACGATCGAAACCGTGTCGCTGGCGCGGATGCCGTGTTTGATCTCCACCTTGCCGATGCTCACGCCCGGCGTGCCGGCTTCCACTACAAAGGGTTTGATGCCCGCGCGCCCGGCAGCCTTGTTCACCGTCGCCCATACGATCACCAGGCCGTTGGATTCTTCCAGTGCCAGTTTGCCGCTGGTGATGAAGATTTTTTCGCCGTTGATGACCCACTGGTTATGCTCCTCGTCGAAAACCGCCGTCGTGGCGATGGACGAGTTATCCGACCCCGCGCCCGGCTCGGTGATCGCCATCGCGCCCCAGACCGGCTGGTCGCCTTCGGCGAAGCGCGTCAGCAGGCGGAGCTTCTGTTCGGTCGTGCCGACCGCTTCGATGGCGAAACCGCCCAGGCCGGCGCTCGGCAGGCACAGGTAAACGCCGGCGTCCCCCCAGGCCAACTGTTCGATCATCAACATTAATTGCAGGTTGCGCGTGCCGGGGCGTTTTTTCTTCGGCTCGCCGCCTTTGTCCCCGCCGTTGGCCGGCGGCGCGGTTAGTTTTTCGAGCGTGGCCTTCTGCTGGTCGCGCAAAATCGGCCACATGGCCTCGACAAATGCTTTCGGGCGTTCGTGTTCGTTTTCGTCAAGCTGGCGCGCATAGGGGCGCATATAAGTCTGCGCCATAAAACCGGCCATCTGCGCCATCTGCTGCACAAATTCGGGGATTTCAAAGCTGATTGCCATAAGTGTCGCTCGCTCAACTCATTTCTATACAGGTCATTAGTCTCTAGTCATTAGTCTCTAGTCGTTAGTCTCTAGTCATTAGTCTCTAGTCGTTAGTCTCTAGTCGTTAGTCTCTAGCCAAAAGTAAAAGACTGTGGGCTATTGACTGGAGACTACACAATCGCCATGCCGGTAAAGGTAGGGAAACCGCGCCCGTTCCGCAGCCAGCGTTCCACCGGGTATTCGCGGATGAAGCCGTAACCGCCCAGGATTTGCACGCCGTTGTCGGCCACTTGCAGCACCATTTTGTCGGCATATTGTTTAGCAAGGTAGGCTTCGCGGGTGGCGTCCTCGCCCCGGTCGAGCTTCCAGGCGGCTTCCCACGCCAGCAGCCGCGCCGAGTCAATCTCAATCGCCATCTCCGCCAACATAAAGGCGATGGACTGGTTCTGGGCGATGGGTTTGCCGAACTGCACGCGCTGTTTGGCATAATCGCGTGCGTACTCGAACGCCGCCCGCGCCACGCCGACGGCCAGCGCCGCCAGCGCCACCTGGCTGCGGTTGAGCAGCACGTTAAAATCGCTGCCGACCGCGCCGCCCAGCCGCGCCGCCGCCTCGATTTCCACATTGACGAAGTGGACGCGGTAGGTCGGCAGGGCGCGCAGGCCCATCAACTGCTCGCGTTTTTCGATCTGCACGCCGGCAGCGCCCTTTTCCACGATGTAAGCGTCCACGTCCCCGGACTCGGCATTACGGGCATAAACCAGCATCATCCGGGCATCTTCGGCCAGCGGCACGTAGGCTTTGCTGCCGTTCAAGCAGATTTTGCCGTTATCCGCCGCAGCGACCGTTTGCAAATCGAAGGGGTCGAAGCTGATGCCGGGTTCGAGCAGCGCCGCCGTCGCCGGAATGAACTGCTCTTCCAGGAAGGCCGGCAGCAGATTTTCGCGCTGTTCCGCCGTGCCGTACAGCGAAACCGGGTAAGCCAGCAGCGCCGGGGACAAAACCTGCAAAGCGACGGCCAAATCGCCAAAGGCCAGCTCTTCGGCGGCCAGCACGCCGGTGAGGGCGCTCATTTCGCCAAAGCCGCCTAGTTCCTCCGGGATGGCCGACGGCACGAGGCCGATCTGCCAGCCGGTGCGGGTTAGTTCCGGCGGAATCTGGCCGGATTCATCGGCCTCATGCGCCGCTGCCCGCACGTCGTTGACGGCGTACCGGCGGATTGTGTCAAGCAGCAGTTGTTGTTCTTCGGTAGGGGTGAATGAAACCATATCCTTCCTCATCCTTCATGTGGGGTCATCCGGTGGAAAAATTGGCGCGCCTGCCGGTAGAGCGCGTGCGCATTCGCGCCGACCGCCAGCAGCGCGACCATCGGGATCGCAATCGAAAACAACTGGTCGCGGTGGTCGAAAAAGATCAGGGGTACAAAACCGCCTGTGTTGGCAAAAAAGCTGTCGTAGGTGATGATGATCGGCACAAAGGTGAAAACCGCCGTCAGCAGCGCGGCCAGCCATCCCGCCGGGCGCAGCAGCAGCCGGATGATAAACCCGGCGGCCAGCCCCGCGCCGCCCAGCGCCAGGGTGTTGAAGTCCTGCGGCGTTACCGCCAGATTTTCTAAAAACCAGCGGTAGCTGCCCCAGGCCAGCACGCCCAGCAGCAGGCACAACACCACCCGCCCCAGCGCGCGTTCCGGCAGCCGCCGCTGAAACCCCTGCGGCAGTTCGCCGGTCAGCACGGCCATCACCCCCAGACACAACCCGAACGTCTGCCCCAGCGCGATGGTATAGATGATGCGTACCGGCGTAATAAGCACGTCGCTGCGAAAGGTGGAAAACGCCCAGAAGGCAATTGCCAGCAGCCCGCCGGCGAACGACCAGGCGAAGCGGTCGAGCATCTGCCGCCGCAGATCGGCCTGGCGGCTGGCCGCGATGTATTGGCGCTGCAAGTCTGTCAGCGGCAGGCTGTCAAGCAGGCTTTCGGCCTCCGCCAGCGGCTCGCCGCGCAGCAGCAGGCTGGGGCTGTGGCCGTTGTTCTCCCATTCTCTGGCGCGCACCAGCAGCCGGGTATGGCGGCGCAGCGCGTCCAGGTCGGTCTGGAGCGTTTCCATGAGCTGCATCACGGTCTGTTCAAACCGCGCTGGGTCGCTGAAGTCCAGCCACTGAATGTGCGAGATATGCGGCGGAACCGTCTGGCCGGCAGGCTGCCGGTAAAGAACCGGCACCAGCCGCTTGTTGTTTTTGAGCGCGTAGTTCAGTTCCAACCCGCAGTATTCCGACTCCAGCGAGTCCGGGCTGATGATGAACAGGATGGTGTTGGCGGACTCGATGCCGCTGCGAATCTCCTCCCACCAGTCTGTTCCAAAGGGAATATCCTCGAAATCCACCCAGACATCGTAGTCACGGTCGGCCAGGGCATTCACCAACTGCCGGGTGAAATCCTTATCACTGCGTGAATAGGAGATAAATACGTCAGGCATTCGCCGACTGCGCCCTCAACCTCCACTCCTGCCGTCCGAAAAGAAATCGCAGCGCGTTACATTCCGCCCGCGACTTCCAACACCTGCCCGGAAACATAGTTCGACAGCTCGCTGGCGAAAAACAGCAGCGGCCCGGCGGCTTCGTCCACCGTGCCGGGGCGTCCCATCGGGATGCCAGCGATAACCGCCTGCCGGATGCGGTCAGGGATGCCCAGTTTGATGCGCTGCCCTTCGCGCTCGGTGAAGTCGCCCAGCTCGTCCGGCTGCGTCAGGCGCGTTTCGATGTACCCGAAGGCGACGGCGTTCACCTGAATGTTAAAGGCGGCCCACTCTTTCGCCAGCGTGCGCGTCAGGCCGACGATACCCATCTTGGCCGCCGCATAGTTGGCCTGGCCGATGTTGCCGCGCGTGCCGGACGTGCTGCTGACGTTGATGATTTTGCGCGCCTGGGCCTGGCCGGTTTCGTCCTTTTCTTTTTTGGCGATGTCGCGCATATAGGGAACGGCAGCCCGGATGATGCGGAAGGGCGCGGTCAGATGCACGCCGATGATGGCTTCCCACTGTTCGTCGGTCATCTTGTGGATCATGCCGTCCCAGGTGTAACCGGCGTTATTGACCAGAATATCCAGCCCGCCGAAGGTCTGAACGGTCTGCCCGATCAGGTTTTCGATGTCGGCGGCTTTGGTCACATCGGCGGCGACCGCCAGCGCCTGGCCGCCCGCCGCTTTAATTGCGCCGGCGGTTTCTTCCGCCGGGACGGGGTCAATATCGGTCACGACCACCTTTGCGCCGTGCTGGCCGTACAGCTTGGCCGCCGCCGCGCCGATGCCGCGCCCGCTGCCAGTGATGAGAGCAACTTTATTTTCGAGTAAGTTCACAGCTGTTTATCCTTTTCGGTTTTAATAAAAACCCGGCACGAGCAGCGCCGCCGCCCGCTTTTCAGGCCGGTTGGAGCGCCCGCAAAAACGTATCGGCCATCCGGTCGGCGATTTCGTCCCCGTTCAGCCGCCCATCCGGGCGATACCAGACGCCGACCCAGTTGTGCGCGCCCAGCAGTGTTTTGACGAAAATCGGCACGTCCACCGGGCAGAAAAGGCCGCGTTCGATACCTTCCTGAATAACGGCGCGGAACAGCCGCTCGAACTGGTCGCGGCGGGCGATGAATGCCCGGCGGCGTTCGGCCACTTCGGGGTCGCGGCCATCATCCGGCGCGGTTTTCACGCTCACCAGCGACTTGATCTCGAATACCATCGCCGCGCCCACCGCCGTATTATTGGTCAGGCCGGTGACGTGGGCGTGAATCATCAGGCGCAGCTTATGATCGGGTGGATAGCTGGAAACAGCAATCGGTTCAATCTGGCTGAGGATGTGTTCAATTCCGGCTTCCAGGACGGCTAGAAGCAGCGCATCTTTATTGCGAAAATGGTGGTACAGGCTGGCCGCCGTCAGGTTAACTTCGGCGGCAATGTCCTTCATGGTGGTGGATTCGTAACCGTTGCGCTGCAATACATCTGCCGCTGCCAGCAAAATATCTTCTTTATTCACCGATTGGTCAGCAGGTTTGCGCGCCAACGAAGGCTGCTTTCTCTGGGCAAAAATAATCTAATCATGATTAGATTACCAGGGTTGCAAGAGCCTTGTCAAGCCGCGCTGATCGAAATCTCAGGATTGGGCGGATGTTTTGACCATCTGCTAAACGTGCGAAAACGCCTAAACCGGCGATAATAAAGCATGGGTCAAAAACACTTTAAAGACATAACGCAAAAGCGCAAAGACATGGAGAAAAGTATCCTTCCCTTAACATCTTTGCGCTGACTTCTGGTTTTCACTGAGAACTCGGAGCTTGGAACTCACTTCAGGGGGATGTCGGCAGGATGAAAAAACGTCAGATCGGCGCGGGGCTGCTGGCAGCAGGGGCGGCGCTGCTGGGCGCGGCGGGTTATCGCTTCGTGCGGCGGCGGCAGCCGGCGGCTTCTGAAGCCCTCCCGCCGGAGCAAAAAGCCGAAATGCCGGTCTTGGCCGCCGAACTTCCGGCACAATTGCCGCTGTCGGAACGCGCGCAGCCTGTTTTGGCACGGCTGGCTGCTCTGTCCCCGCTGTCGGCGGCGCTGGGGCTGGCCGGCTGGACGTTGGCCCAGGCGCAACTGCTGGAGTCGCGCCAGCCGGTTTTGCCGCTGCTGCTGTACGGCGGCGGGCTGGCGCTGCTGCTGCCCGCGCTGCGATCTTTTCCATCCGGCGAAACACACGGCGAAAACAAAACGGGTTCACACCCGTTCGCCGCATCCTGGGGCGGCGTGTGGGGTATGGCGGCGCTGCTGGTTCTGATGGTCGTCGCAGCAGTGACGCCGGGCTTGTTCCCCAACCCGCCCGCGCTGCCCGCCGAAATAACGCAGCGCGACTCCGCCTTTATGTTCGAGTTTTTGCAGGCGCAAATCCGCGTGGACTGGGGCGCGGTGTTCGCCGTCCTGCTTGTGCCGGCTGCCTATCTTCTGGTCAGCCGGTTCGAGGCGGGCATAACGGGCCGCCGGGCGGGTTTCAACCTGGCCGGTTTGCTGGCCGCCGGGTTTCTGGTCGTGTCCGGCTGGCCGCTGGTGCTGGTCAAGACCGGCGACCTTTACACGACGCTGGCTTTTTTCGCCGCGCTGCTGGTGACGGCGCTGGCGAACTGGTTCGCGGCCAGCGCCGCCCCCAGAAATATGCCGCTGGCGAGCGTCATAGGCGCGTTCGCACTGCTGATTCTGGTCACGTGGCTGGTGTCGCCGCTGTTCGGCGCGCTGGCGCTGCTGCTGCCTGCTTTTAACCTGCTGTACCTGCTGGAAAACCGTTTTTCCCGGCTGCAAGTGGTTCTGGGCGTGGGCGCGGCGCTGGTGCTGGCACTTCCGTTTTTGCTGGCGTTGGATTCGGCGCTTGCCGCCAACAGCCTGACGCGGGCTGCCGATGGCCTCAACCCGGCGCTGGCGCTGCTCGACTCGCTGGCGGCTTCGCTGCTGCTGTTTAACCTGACCGGCGACCCGAACCCGTTACACGGCATCTTCGACCGCCCGGTGTTTTCTCCCGCGCTGGCGGCGTTGTTCGCCTTTGGCCTGCTGGCATGGATGGCGCGGATTCGGAGCGCGCGGCGCTGGCTGGATGGGCTGCCGCTGGCCGCGCTGGTTTTCAGCCTGCTGCCATCGGCGCTGGCGGCCACTTACCCGGACGCGCAGCGGGCGGCGCTGGCGCTGCCGGTGGCGCTGTTTTTTGCCGCTTATGGCGCGGCCTGCCTTGCGCGCCTGTTCGTCGCGCGGCTTGGCAGCCTGGGCGCGGCGCTGGCGCTGTGGCTGCTGTTGGTGGCGCTGGCGTTCACCGCCGCCGATGCCTACCGGCACTACACGGCGGTTTTCCTGCCTGCCGCCCAGCAAGCCGCGCACGTGCTGGAAACGCCGCCATGATAGGAATCCGCAAACCGGCGGCGGTAGATTGATGCCAGACCGCTGTTTTCCGTTCACAAAATCCGTTCAAAAGAGTACAATCGCCGCGTTTGAATGAGTGAGGAGGCCCTGCGCCTTTGGTCAACGACATTCGCTGGACGAGTTTTGATCTGATCTTCTTCGACTGCGACAGCACCCTCTCCGCCATTGAGGGCATTGACGAACTGGCCCGGTTGAAAGGTAAGGAATGGCGCGTCGGCGTGCTGACCGAAAAAGCCATGAACGGCGATCTCGACCTGGCCGAAGTGTACGGCAAACGGCTGCGCGCCATCCGCCCCACACGCGGCCAGCTTAAGGCCATCGAAGAACGCTACTGGGAGACGCTGGTGCCGGACGCACAGGCCGTCATCGCCGCACTGCGTTTTTTGGGCAAGCAGGTTTTTATCGTCAGCGGCGGGCTGGCGGAGGCGGTGCGGGGTTTCGGCAAGCGCCTGGGCGTGCCGCCGGAAAATATCCGCGCTGTCGAACTGGAGTACAACGAGCTTTCCGGCGACTGGTGGCGCTACTACCAACCGGATACCCGCGCCCGCCAGTCCTACCTGGACTATGACGATGGCCCGCTGACCGTTTCCAGCGGCAAAGCGGACATCATCCGGGCGCTGGCGGCGGGCAAACCGGGCCGCCGCCTGATGATCGGCGACGGCGCTTCTGACCTGGCGGCCCGCGATCAGGTGGATGCATTTGTTGGGTTTGGCGGCGTGGTTTCGCGCGAGAAGGTGCGGAACGGTTCGGACATATTTATATCGGCCGGCTCGCTGGCGCCGGTGCTGCCGCTGGCCGCCGGGGCGGGCGGTCTCCACCGCGCCGCCGGAACGCCGCACCAGGCCGTTTTCGAGCGCGGCGTCGCCCTGGCGCTGGACGGCGGCCTGACGATCCGGCGCGACGACTGGCGGCAGGCGTTTGAAAATACTTTCAGGAAAAGCAGCCATGAATAACTGGAAAGCGATCATCTTCGATATGGACGGCCTGCTGGTGGATACGGAAGTCGTCTGGACAGAGGCCGAGTCCATGCTGCTGGCGGCGCGCGGCTTCCAATACGACGAGCAGCACCCACGCAGCGAGGTATTGGGGCTGCGCCTGGACGAATTTTTCGAGAAGTTGGGCATGATGTTCGGCTTCCGGGAAGATTATAACCGCCTGTACGACGAACTGCTGGATTACATGGCCGCGCTCGTTCCCGATAAGGTGATTAAAAAACCCGGCGCGGCGGAAGTCCTGGATTATGTTCACCGGCAAGGTATCCCCTGCGCCATCGCTTCCAGTTCGCCGCAGTCGGTCATTGAGGCGGTCGTCGAGGGCGAGGGGTGGGGGCATGTCCTGAAAGTGCGCGTTTCTGCCGAGGCGGTGGCGCGCGGCAAACCGGCGCCCGACGTGTACCTGGAAGCCGTCCGCCGGCTGGATGTTTCCCCCGCCGGCTGTCTGGCGCTCGAAGATACCCCTGCCGGGGCGCGGGCAGCAGTGGCGGCGGGTTTAACCTGTTTCGCCGTGCCGGACTCGTCCAATCCCTGGCCGGTGTCGTTCGATGGCATCACGCCGCATATCTTCGACAGCCTGCATGATGTCCTAGCACGGCTGAACGGCAAAACACAAACCGGATAGTATCCCAAACGCCCGGTTCGCCGCGTGATTCCGGCGTATGCTGAAAGCAGATTTTTTGTGGGCTAAAGGATAAATCATGAGAAAAATCCTGTTTGTTATGATTGTGGCACTGGCGGCGCTGGCAGCGCCCGTTTGGGCTGCCGACCAGATCACCTACATCAGCCAGCCGGACGAAATTTACATCTTCCTGAACAACGTGGCCTTCGCGCGGGATACCATCACCCTGCCCGCCGGTGTGCAGGCGCGGGTGGCGCTGCCGCCGAGCATCTTTGACAATACGCTCACCGTGCGCGAAGGCGACCGGCGCGTGCCGGCTTTCCGGCTGCGACGGGCGGACGGCCAACTGCTGCTGGAATGGACAACCGGCGCGGAAGCGCGCGAGGTGACGCTCGAATATCTGCTCTCCGGCTTAAGCTGGACGCCGCGTTACGACATGACGCTCAACGGCGACCCGGCGGAGACGGTGGACTTTTACTTCTACGCCGAGGTGCAGAACACGACGCTTGCGCTGGACGCCGTGCAAACGTACCTGATCGCCGGGCAGGTGGATACCTCGCAGCCGGTGGATTCGCTGTCGCGGGTGACGGCTAACCAGTATCTGGCCGGATACGATGAAGCCGCCCCATCCGACGGCGAAGTCGGCGCGGCCACCATCCAGTACATTTACGAGCCGGGGGCGCTGACCGGCGCGGCGGGTGAAACGCTCTACCAGCAGATGCTCCAGGCGACCCTGCCGGCGCGCCGCGTGCTGCTGTGGAATGCACCGGCCAACCAGCAGGTGACGGTGATTTATAAGATTCGTAACCGGGCCGACCTGCCGCTGGCCGAAGGCATCGTGCGTTCCTACAAGGACGGCATTTTCATCGGCAGCGATTTTATCGAGATCACGCCGGTCGGCAGCGAGGGCAGCGTTACAATCGGCAGCTTGCAGGATGTGCGCGTCAACCGCAGCGAGAGCCAGACGGTGCTGGCCGGGGGGGGTTACAATTATCAATACCGCGTCGAACTGGAACTGACCAATTTCGGCCAGCAGCCGGTGACGGTTGAAGTTGTGGACTACCAGCGCCCGGACGCGCAAAGCCTGGTTTTTTCTGAAGAACCTTCTCGCGAAACCGGAAACGTCTTACGCTGGATGGTCACAATCGAAGCCGGACAGACGGTGACAATCCAGTACTCGTTCAGGACAAAATAACCGTCTGGAGGGGTAGGGACGCGCTGCGGCGCGCCTCCGCAACTCGAAACTCGGAACTTAGCACTCGGAACTTACCTTTATGGCCTTTCATATCCTGGTGGCGACCGACCTGACCGATGAAGCTGTCGAACGGCTGCGCGCCGTTGGCGACGCGCAAGCAATCATCGTGCCGCCGTCGTTCCCGGCGGTGCGGGACGGCCTGAAAACCGCCCACGCGCTGATCGCCCGCGACGGCATCCATATTGACCGCGACCTGCTGGAAAACGCACCTAACTTGAAGGTGATCGGGCGCGTGGGGGCGGGGCTGAACGGCGTGGATACCGAGGCCGCCACCGAACGCGGCGTGATCGTCATGAACACGCCGGGAACCAGCGCCATCGCGCATGGCGAACTGGCGATCACGCTGATGCTGGCGCTCAGCCGTAAAATTGTCGTCGCGCACCAGAGCCTCAAAGACGGCTGGTGGCTGCTCGACCGCAAGCGGCAGGCCGGCGTTCAGCTTCATGGCAAAACGCTGGGTGTGGTCGGCCTGGGGCGGGTCGGGCAGGTGGTGGCGGCGCGCTGCCTGGCCTTCGGCATGACGGTGCTGGCGAACGACCCTTACATCGGCGAGGAGCAGGTCGGCGATGAACGTATCGCGCTGGTCGGCCTGCGCGAGCTGCTCCAGCGCGCCGATTTTGTGACTCTGCACGTGCCGCTGACCGCCGAAACGCGCGGCCTGCTGGACGCCGAGGCCATCAAACTGATGAAACCCGGCACGCGGCTCATCAACACGGCGCACGGCGCGATCTGGGACGAAAATGCCGTCGCCGAAGCGGTCAAAAGCGGCCATCTGGCGGGCGTGGCGGTAGATGTCTACCCGGAAGAACCGCCCTACAACAGCCCGCTGGTCGGCCTGGACAACGTGCTGCATACGCCTCACATCGGCGATAACACGGTTGAGGCCACCCAGGATTTATCCATCCAGATTGTCGAGCAGGTTCTGGACGCGCTGCGCGGCGACGACTACCGCAACGTGGTGAACATGCCCTTTATGCCCGGCCTGGACTACGAAACCGTTCGCCCTTATATGTGGCTGGCCGAATGCATCGGTACGCTGACTCACTCGCTGGCGCGGGCGGCGGTGCGGCGGGTAGCGGTCGAGTACCGGGGCGATGAAGTGAGCGGAGTGGTCAAGCCGGTGGCCGTCGGCCTGCTCAAAGGGCTGCTGCGCCCGGTGCTGGGCGAGAAGGTGAACACCATCAACGCGCCGGTGCTGGCTGCCGAACGCGGCATCCAGATTACCCAGACCAAAGGGCTGCAAACCGGCGAGTATGCCAACATGGTCACCTGCCAGGTGACGCTGGAAGATGGCGAGCAGATCACCACGTCCGGCACGCTGCTCGACCGCAAACAGCCGCACATCGTCCAGATCAACCAGTACCGCCTGAACTTCGTGCCGGAGGGACACCTGCTCATCCTGGGCAGTTACGACCAGCCGGGCGTGATCGGGCGCGTCGGCACGCTGATGGCGAACAACAATGTCAACATCGCCAGTTGGTACACTGGGCGCGCCGAACCCGGCGGCCATACCCTGACCGTTCTCACGCTCGATCAGCCTATCCCGGAAGCCGTGCTGGACGAACTGCGCCATCTCGATTTCGTGCGGCACGCCCGCCCGGTCGAGATTCGGGTTTAAACGCCATGTCACAGGTTCAGGCTGACTTCGACCGCATTGCCCTGCTGGACAATGATGAGTGGGATCATAACCGGCACTACCATGCGTTTTTGCTGAAATTTCTGCCGCCGCACAGTCAGGCCGCTCTGGACATCGGCTGCGGCACGGGAGCATTCGCCCGCCTGCTGGCCGACCACGCCGACCGCGTGGATGCCCTCGACCTGTCACCGCAGATGATCCGTATCGGGCAGGAGCGTTCCGCATCCTGCCCGAATATTCACTTCCAGGTGGCCGATTTTATGGCCTGCGACCTGCCCGCCGGAGCTTACGACATTATCGCCTCTATCGCCACCCTTCACCACCTGCCGCTGGACGCGGCGCTACTGAAGATCAAAGCCGCGCTGCGCCCCGGCGGTTATCTGCTGGTGATTGACCTGCACCGGGCAGCCGGCCCGGCGGATATTTTTCGGAGCGGGTTCGCCTTTCCGGTTAATCTGGCGCTGAGACTGCTTCATACCGGGCGACTACGCACCTCCCCCGCTGTTCGCGCAGCCTGGGACGAACACGGCCAGCACGATTCTTACCTGACCGTTCCCCAGGTGCGGGACATCTGCGCGGCGCTTTTGCCGGGCGCGCGGGTGCGCCAGCATTTGTTGTGGCGCTACTCGCTGGTATGGAAGAAACCCGAATGACTCCTCGAATCCGCGCGCGTCTGCTGGATGCGCTGTGGCTGCTGGTGCTGGCGGTTTATGTCTTCGCCGGGATGCCCCTCGCCAGCTTTCATGGCGACGAGGCCATGCAGATTTACATGAGTCACGACTATGCAACCGCCTTCATCCGCCGCGCACCGGAGCAGTTGAAGGTGCAGCCACCGTATTACATTGACGAAGATAACTGGCTGCGGATTCTCAACGGCTCGGTGAACCGCTACGCCATCGGTTTAAGCTGGCATCTGGCCGGATTCACGACCGGCGATCTGCCGCCGCGCCCCGGCTGGGACTGGGGCTTAAGCGTCGAACGCAATGTCGAAACCGGCCACCGCCCGCCGCCGGCACTGCTGAATGCCAGCCGTTTTTCCTCCACCCTGTTCCTGGCACTCAGCGCCGGCCTGATGTTCGCCATCGGCTGGCAGTTTGGCGGACGCCTGCCGGCTTATTTTATGAGCGCGCTGTACACGCTTAACCCCGTGATTCTGCTCAACGGACGCCGCGCCATGATGGAAGGTTCGCTGCTGTTTTTCGGCCTGCTGACCATCTTCGCGGCGATTCTTATCAGCAAAATGATGATGCAGAACCGGGGCGAGTTTGAAACCCGCCCCTACAGCAGAAGCCGGGAAATTCTGCTGTGGGCGCTGCTGGCGCTGGCGGGCGGATTAACCCTGACCAGCAAACACAGCGGCGTGGTATTCATCGCCGGGGCATGGGGCTGGATTCTGACGGCGGTGGTTGTAAAAAATCTTTCTCTCCGGGAGAAAGGAGGGGGCGAGGGCAGCATCACATCCCTGCCGGTGACTGTACTCAAACTCGCCGCCGCCGGGGTGCTGGCGGTGACGCTGTTCGTGGCACTTTCCCCGGCACTGTGGAACGATGTGCCATCCCGCCTGCGCGATCTGGTCGAGCAGCGCGAAGGGCTGCTGCAGATCCAGGTCGAGGCCGACCCGCGCGCTCCGACCACCCTCGGCCAGCGTTTCGAGGGTCTCCTCGTACAGCCATTTATGACCCCCGCCATGCACTACGAATCGCTGGTGTGGGACGGGTCGCCGGCGGCTGCCGCCGAAATCGCTGACTATATGGCCTCGCCGTTAAGCGGTTTGCAGTTTGGCCTCCTGCTCGGTCTGCCGCTGACCCTGCTGGCCGGGTTCGGGTTGGCGGCGCTGGTTCTGCCGCGCCTGCGGCCAGCCGGGGGGTGGATATTGGGGCTGCCGGCCTGGATGCTGGTCACAGCGGCCAGCCTGCTGGTGAACCCCCTGCCCTGGCAGCGATATTATCTGCCCTGGCTGCCGGTCATCACCGTGCTGGCTGGTTTCGGCCTGCTGGCGGCCTGGCGGGGCTTAAGTACGCTTGTCAGATCGCGCA
Organism: Anaerolineae bacterium; assembly: GCA_026645945.1. Classification (GTDB taxonomy): domain Bacteria; phylum Chloroflexota; class Anaerolineae; order Aggregatilineales; family Phototrophicaceae; genus CFX2. Next base: position 5,280 of record JAPKMO010000030.1, on the reverse strand, counting down.
GAGTGGGTGAAACTTAGTTTAGGCCGGATGTCTGCACGGAAAGGAACGTTATGCGACGCCTGATTGTGCCGATGTTGATGTTACTGGCGCTGGCCGCCTGCCAGCCCGCCGAAACGCCCGCCCCGCCCCCGGTTGCAGCGGAAGCCACGCCGGAAGCCGCCGCCACCCTCGCTACCGTCGAGCCGACCCTGGCGGTGCAGCAGCGCGAGCCGATTGCCGGGCTGTCTCTGCCCATCCCCGGCACGGCGGTGGTTGCCGCCGCCACCGAAGACCCGTTCGCCGGGATTGCGTTTGAGCGAATCCTCTTTAAACGCACCGGCGGTGGTTCCGAACCGCTGACGCTTGAAATTCTGGGCGACGGCAGCTTCACCCGCAACGGCACGCCCGGTAATATCGGGGCGGCGCAGGTGCAGGAATTAACCGACATCGTAGACCGGATGGCCTTCTTCGACCTGCAAGGCATTTTCGTGGCCGCCGGCACCAGCGCGGAGACTTACCAGTACAGCATCACGGTAGACCGCCAGGGCATGAGCCGCACGATTGACGCCCAGGATGGTTTAATCCCGCCGCAGTTGGAGGCCTTCATCACCATCCTGGCGAACATCGGCGCGGGTTGAAACGCCTCACGCTGGTTTGAGGTAGGCCGGCAGTCCATCCAGGCTGCCGGTCAGAATAAAATCGGCGGGTGCGTCCGGCGGCGAACCTTCCCGGTTGAGCAGAACCGCCCGCATCCCGGCGGCTTTCGCGCCCAAGATGCCGTCCGGCGAATCGTCTACGACGAGACACCGTTCCGGCGGCAGCCCGGCAGACAGGTAATAATCGCGGTTTTTGACGAAGTGGCCGGTCACGTCCGGCCCCAAAATTGGCCCGGCGAAAAACCCGGCCAGGCCGCCGCCCTCCAGCGTGCCGCGTGACTGTTGGCTGGTGGCGTGGCTGGCGATGCCCAGGATGTAACCGGCCTCGCGCAGCCGTTCGACCACGCCGCGCACATCCGGGAAAAGTGTGTCGCATTCGCGGGTCGCCAGATAGGGCAGTTCGCGGGACAGCGCGGCCAGCGCCGCCGCTTCCGGCTCCGGCCTGCCGGCCAGCCGGAAAAGCGCCCGCGTGGTTCGGAACATGCCCTCCCACATATCGCTGATGCCGTCGTCGCCCGCCAGATCAAGATCGGCATAGTAGCTGTCCCAGTCGGCCACAATGCGTTGGTGCGCGCCGCTCCATTCGTCCGGGCTGCCGCCATAACGCGCGGCCATCACCCGGCCAAGCTGCCGCGTATAACATGGAATCATCAGCCGGCTGTTAGCCAGCGTCCCGTACAGGTCAAACAGAACATGTGTGATGTTCATGGCACGCCCTGGATGTTCAGGATGTAATTGAGCGCCGCGCCGCCCAGTTCCGGCAGGGTAATCTGAAACGCGGTGGATTCGCCCGGCGCAAGCGACGGCGTGATGTCACCATATCCGGCGGCAATTACCCGCTGGCCTGCGTCGAACACCGTGACGATGGCGCGCAGGCCGCGCACCACCTCGCCGCCGGAATTGCTCACGCGCCCGGTGATGACAAGCTGCCCGGTGGCGTCCAGGCTGGACTCGTCCGTCCATTGCAGCGTTTCCGGCCCGTACACTGCTGGCATGGTTTCCGGCAGCCAGCCCTCGCCGCCGATCACCAGTTCGTAGGACGCCGCCAGCGATGGCCGACCCTGGCCGAAACGCAGGCTGAAAGGCGCGAACCCGCCCGCCGGGATGCCGTAGCCCATCGCAGCATCGGTAGTTTCGGCCACTACCAGCCCATCTGCCGAGCGCAGCACCGCCCGCACCGGGACGGCGGCCAGTCCGTCCGGGCCGGCATTGGCGACTTCGCCGCTGATGATGAATGCTCCGGCAGGGGTCGTCCAGGCGGCCACATTCAGGAAATCCAGGCGGCTGCCGGAAGCGAACACGAAAGCCGAGGGTTCGCCGGGTTGAAGTTCCGCATCAGGCCGCAGTTCAAAGGTATTGACCAGCGTTTGCAGCTCCTTCAGCCGCGCGGCGTCGTCCGGGATGGCGACTTCGATAACCGCCACCCGCGAACCGGCGGCCTGGATGAAGGTATTGAGCGGTTGAGTCAGGCCGCCCGGCGTGTGCTGCAAGCCGGTCAGCCGCCAGCTTCCGTCGCCCATCGCCTGCCGGCTGACCTCGACATAACCGCCGGCCTGCGGGCGCAGTTCGGTCTGGTAGCGGTTGATGAACGCGCCCAGTGCCGCCGAGTCCACCGTCCCGCCCAGGTTGATGACCGCCAAGCGCACCGCCGGCTCGTCCGCGCCCGGCGGCGAAAAAGCCGCCGCCGCCAGCGTGGTGGTATGCTGGACGGCCACAGCCCACCGGCGCGGAATCATCACCGAAAACGCGCCGCTCGGATGCCGGTAAAGCAGCGGCGAAACATCCGGCGGCGGCGGGGTGGGCGCAAAAACCACCGCACCCCCACTGCACCCGGCTAGCAGCACAACGGCCAGCAGCAAAACACGCATGAAAAACCCTCCCAAAAGCTGTTTTCCAGTATAACAGCAATCCTGATCTGGTTTATAATGGTCACGTGTGGAGGAACGCATCATACCCTCTCGCAAACCGGGCGAGGAAGTTGAGGTTAACCGATGTATACGGCGAACGAGTTGTTATTCCCCCATTATGTGATCCCTTCGTTAAAAAAACTGCGCGGCCCGCAGTGGCGCGCGCTGGTCGAGCGTGTACTGTCCCTGCCGGAAACGCATGAAGAAACGCTGGCGTTTATGCTGATGATGATCCGGCTGAACAGCTGTATGGCCTGCGAAACCGACAGCTACCGCGCCATGCGCGGCTGCGCCGCCTGCGCGCTGCAAACCCTGCGCCGCTACCGGGGCGAAGATGCCGAACTGCTGGAATTTTACGAGCAGGCCTTAGAGGATGTGCGGAACTTCGCCCGTCACAGCCCAGATGTCACCTACAACCAGAACATCCTGGAAGTCCTCTGACCGCCATCAACCGCACCGGCCCGCGAAGGTCGCCCAATCCAGCGCCAGGATTTGCGCGCCGACCGCAGCCCGCAGCATCCCGTCCGCGCCCAGGCTGTACCAGACATTCGCGCCGGGGTAAACCCGCAGTTGATTGCAGATCGCGCCGTTGGCCGGGTTCAGCGCCAGCACATCCCCGCTGCCGAGCAGCAGCAGCGCCCCGCCGTATTGTTGCAGTGTCACCGGGCCGGATACGTCCGGCAAATCGGTCTGCCAGCGCATCTGGCCGTTCCGGTCATAGGCGCGCAGCGCGGGCGTTCCCTCCTGGCTGAACAAGTATAACAACCCATCCTCGGCCAGCAGCGCGCCGCTGCCCGCCCCGCCTGGCGGCGCGTCCTCGCGTTCCAGCGCCCATACGCCTGCGCCGTCCACCCGCCACAAGCCGCCCGCGATATAGGCCAGCAGCGCCCCATCCGGCGCGGCGGCAAAACTGCCGGGTTCGGCCAGTGTGGCAATGTCTAAAAGCTGCCCCTGCGGCGAAACCGACAGCAGTTGATGGTCGGCCGTCAAAAAGGCCAGCAGATTGGGCGCGGCGTAGGCCGACGCCACTGGCGGCACGCCATCCAGCCGCCAGGCCGCCGTTTCCCGGTCTGCGCCGAAGGCCACCAGCGCGCCGTCCGCCGTGCGAAAAACCAGCCGTTCGCCGGTCAAAAGCTGGCTTTCCAGTGGGATGCCGGTCGTCCAGCTTTCGCGCGGCGCGCCGTCCAGGCCGAATGCCTGTATCGTGCCGTCAGCGTAAGCCGCCGCTGCCGCGTCATCATACTCGAACAATCCGACCGCCATTTTGTCTAAGCTGGCGCGCCACAGTATGCGCCCGTCCGGCGTGATGCGCCGCAGCCGGTTGGCCTCCAGGTAAACCAAGCTGTGATCGGCCAGCTCCACCGGCGGCAGCCGGAGTTCTCCGTTCAGTTCCAGATGCCAGCGGTGCGCCGGGTGCAGCCATGCACCCCAATTCACCACGAACAGCGTCGGATGTTTCCAGCCCAGCGCGGTCGGGAAGTCCCAGGTATAACCGGGGCCGGGGATGTCCGGCTGGTTGGTGCGGATTTCAAAGTGCAGGTGCGGCGCGGGGCGGGCGTTGCCCACGCTGCCGATGATGTCCCCAGCCCTAACGCAGGTATAACGCGCCGGGAAAGGCCGCTCCGGGATTTCCTCCATATGCCCGTACTGGCTGTAAGCGATTGAGCCGTCCGGGAAGGTGTGTTCGATGATGACCACGCCGCCGTCGCGTCCCCATCCCCAGGGCGCGGAATAGGTCACGCGCCCGTCGGCGACAGCCCGCACCGGCTGTAAATAACTGGCGTTCCGCCCGCCGTAATAATCCTCGCCGGTGTGGTAGCGTCCCTGGTGGCGCGGGCTGGGTACGCCGAACGCCTGAGCGATGGCGAAGGTGGCCGTATCCACCGGCAGGCTGATGCCCGTCACCGTACCGCACTGCCCCTGCGCCCGCGCCGGGGCGGCAGCCAGCAGCGCCGCCCACAAACCGAAAAAAAGCTGCCGGACGAAAATTCGCATGGCTCGTCACCTATAGGCTGCCAGAGCTTCCCGAAGTGCCTTATACTGTACATGATAACACACGCAGGAGAAGGAAATGGGCAGCAAAATCGGCAGTGTACAGTGCAGGAGGGGGGCAGGCCGCGCGGCCCGCCCCGAAGCGCAATAGGGGAAAAAGGGGAACTACGAACCGATTTCCGGCGCGGTGATGTTCACCGGCGCGCCAAAAGCCGAAAAATCGGTGATACTCGTGGCCGTGACCTGCCCAGGCGCGGCGTCGGACAGGGATGAAACCACGCTGTAAATCCGGTGTATATAACCGTCATCCTGGCCGATATAAACGGCGAAGGTGATCTGGATGTTTTCCGGGTTCGCCATCATGGGCGCGCCCTGGAAACCGCCCTCAGCGCCGGGGGTGGCCGGCGGCGCGGACAGCGGTTCAGCATTGGGGTCGGCATTCAACCGGCGGCCAAAAAACAGCCCCGCCCCCGCGTTCAGCAGCCCGCCGAAGCCGGCGTCCAGCGCGGCCTGCGGGTCAATCGTCACCTGGAATACGCGCATGGCCTGGCCGTTGATCGTATCGGACGCCAGTTCTTTGATCGCCAGGGCGCTGTCGGCGCTCACCGGCAGCAGCAGCATCCCCAGTGCGCTGTTGGCCGAGGCCATGCCGCCGCCCCGTCCCAACCCCGGCGGTGTTTCCTGGCCCGCCTGCGGCTGTTCGACCTGGGACCAGCCTTCCGGCTGCGACGGTGCGTTCTGGCCGC